>JAYTYQ010000075.1:0-3428 GCA_043742285.1 Candidatus Altimarinota bacterium | reverse complement strand
TAGCGGGATATTATTTCATCATTTCGAGTGGGAATTCCGAGAAGGCGACACAGGCAAAAGTGATTATCAAGTGGAATCTCGTCGCTATGGCAGTCGCATTTTTCTCCTATGGACTCGTGAATATGGTCCTCTATATTATGAATATCAAATAGTAGTATTGTTGTATGTACAAAATTTTTTTTCTCATTCTCGGCTTCATCTCCACATATGTGACTTCGGCATATGATATCACGTTACCGATCGAGGATAGCAATATCCTCCCTACTGGGAGTGGGATCAATATCCTCACCAATACTATTGCCTATGCCGTCTGAATTGCATGAGTCCTCTGAGTCATCGGGATCACATGGTGAGGCATTCAGATGGTGCTCTCATCTGGAGAAGAGGAGAAGGTGAAGAAGTGACGCTATATCCTGATCTATTCTCTCATCGGCGTTCTCCTCTCAGGACTGGCGTATTCGATTGTTGCTATGATCACGAACTTCAGACTCTAAATATCCCCCTATGTTTCGATACTTTTCTCTCCTTCTCGCACTTTTTCCTATAGAGATTTTTGCACTCCCATCAACAGGCGTGAACCCTGTAGGTGGACTTTTTTCAGGGAAAGATTGGAGCCTCATCGAACTCATCTCATATGGAGAAAAAATCCTCATACAAGTCGTGCTACCACTCTCGGTTGTCGGAGTAGCACTCTACATTGGCTATCATCTCCTCACGGCAGAATGAGATGAAGAGAAGATGAAGAAGGCCTTCAAATCCTTGACTTATAGTGCCATTGGATTGATTGCTATTGCTTGTTCGTATGCCTTTGTTACTATTATTTGAGGTTTATCTCTCTAGACTTATGAGAATCATCCAACTCTTCCTACTCGTATTTTTCTGCTTCACCAATATATGCAATATCTTTGCAGGAAGTGTGAATTGTTCTACTACCATATCCAATCCCATCCAGTTTCTCAAATTGTGTTGAAGTGGCTCATCTGGAGTACCTATCGGGAACGATTGAAAATCCTGAATATATGATCGAGTCAAGGGTATAGCCGAAAAGGCGATCATCCTTGGAGGAATCCTCGCTGTAGGAGCACTCGTCTGGGCGGGTATCCAGTATACGACTGCCTATGGGGATGATGAGAAGCTCAAGCATGGCAAAACAACTGGGATATATGCAGCCATCGGGCTGATACTCCTGATGGCATGATTTGGACTCGTAGATATATTTCTGAAGTTTATATTTAAGATTGCTGGATAGTCATCATGTTCATTCGTAGTATCACGCTCATTCTCATCCTTCTCACTTCTATTCTTCCGGTCATTGCGGGTGAGAATTTTACGGTGAATACGAATGGGAGTACTCAGGCTACTGAATCACGAAAAAAACTCATCGAAGAGATTCTTGGAGCTGACTCGATGCGATTCGGGTATAATGCCCTCTCCATACTGATCGATACCAACCAGGTCGAGCCACGCGGGAAGATGCAGGGACGTGCGATCACTCTCTCGGCCACAGTAATTCGAGACAGTGAATTCATCCAGCTCTTGGTTCACGAGATTGGTCACTATGTCGATATCTATACGCTCGTCGCTTGAGATAATACACGAGATCCTTCTGATTCATTCTATTCGATCAGCTGGCAGGATAAGACGACCAAAAAAGCGAATGAGACAATCATGAGCTTCATCTCTGGGTACGCGGCGACGAATCAGTACGAAGATTTTGCTGAGAGCTTCACGTTCTATATTTTCCACAATCGTGAATTCGCGGATCGCGCCATGAAGAACGAATCTCTGAGACAGAAATACCTCTTCTTCTCGAATTCTATATTCACGGGAGGGGCATTTGTGGATACGGATTTCCGTATTGGGAAAATCCCGAAGTATCTCTGGGATACTACGAAAATCCCTATTTCTGTACAAAAATACTTGTATTCCATCCAATAATGCCTATACTCTTTCTAATTATTTTTTGGTCGATGTATCTCTGCGGAAACAATTCTTAGAGATTTGTCGATCACATCCAGAGTTACCATATACAATCCTATTCACCGAGCGATATATCCGCTCTATATTGTTCTCGTCTGAGTTCTGGATCGATGATATTCTGGTATTTTCACTCGTAGTGATATAATTCTACGAATATTTTATTCTTTTTCCGTCAATACGTATGTGACAAATTTTTGGCGATACTAATGATATCACTTTCTGATGAGATAGTACTTCTCAGAAGATGATCGAGCGAACACAGCGACCAGCTCTCCCTCGCACTCGAGAAATTCAGAGACTGGACATTCCTCCCACACATGAGAGTCTTGCGCCACCTCCTACTCCAGTCCAACGGTCACATACGTCAGAACGAAGAACCTCTTCATACGTTCCTTCTCAACCCCCTGTGCCACGACAGATCGAAGGATGACTCAAAAAACTCATTGAGTCGATGAAGCCTTCATTTTTCCCACAGGGCAATGATGCATCACTGAGGATGGCAATCCTCTCATCATCTGACCGTATAGACCCCCTTATTCTCATGCGAGGCGCTGAAGGGTCACTCCTTTTTGGTACAGGATTCTCAGATATTCTCAAGGCAGGACGACTCTACCCAGCATTTCCTGATATGCGCCTTCCTTATAGTGAGAAGGATCGTCTCGTTGGATGGATACTTCTTGTACCTGGATTCGATATGGCATCATTCCAGATGATCTTGGAGGTTCTGTGATTTCCGCACGTATATGCTACTCGAGACGTTATAGCCTATATTCGTGAAAACATAACCGATCCAAACTTTCTTGATAAGTGCCGATTCTTCGAAATATTTTCTCCTGGAACGACGGAACGCAAGATTGGTGATTTTCTCATAGAAGACTATGAATCAAGTATTGCCATATCACTCGGCTCAGATTCTCTCTACCTCTCTCTTGGTCGTGCGAGCCAGAACCATCGCCATATACTCTCGCTCACGACCGAAGGAGACAAATATCTCCTCAAGGGATCTTCAGATACAATAGTTCTTCCTGGGGAAATTCTCACCATTGACAAAAATCAGGTATCAAGGCATACGCTCAGATTCACATTCGATACCTTCTATCGAGACAAGAATTCTGTTGGAGTACTTGCTGGATATACACTCTCAGATAGAGAAATGCTTGCTGAGAACGGTGTTCTGACTTTTGTACTCGAAGAGGATATTCGGGCACGAGCGATTGTCTGACATATTTTTATCGATTCTCGTGGATTCGTCCATTCTCAAGAGATGATGATTGTCCACAAAGAAGTACTCAAAGGCATAAGACATACCTATGAACAGGCTATTCTCGCGAATCCTCGCATCGAACGTTCTGAGCTTGTCCATACCCTGCGTCGCGAACTCACCAAATACTGCTATCTCCTCACGTGACGTACTCCTGTAGTGTTACCTATTATTATTGAACGATAAA
>JAYTYQ010000074.1:0-2315 GCA_043742285.1 Candidatus Altimarinota bacterium | reverse complement strand
CATCTCGCTTCGGTCGTTCGACGATGATCTGAGTATATCCGAAGTCTTCATTATCGAATATTTTGGAGTATTCTGTATTTTTGAATCCCTCAAAAAGCTGATAGATCTTGGATATATCTCCGTCTTTCATCTCATTTCTCTTGCTTCCGAGACTCTTCGTCATCTTCGTGAAGAACTCCTTACTGGTCGCATTGATGAGCTGTATTTTTCACTTTTTGTGAGTGGGTTTTCGATTCGTCATGATCCATATATATGTGCCAATTCCTGTATTGTAGAAGAGCTCTTTCGGGAGTGCGATGATCGCTTCGAGATAGTCATTCTCGATAATATGCTTGCGGATCTCACTCTCTCCACTTCCTGCATCTCCTGTGAAGAGAGCAGAGCCATTGTGTACCGATGCAATACGAGTCCCGAGAGGAGTATCGTGCTTCATCTTCGAGAGCATATGGAGGACAAAGAGGAGTTGCCCATCATTGATACGAGGAGTCCCGACAGAGAATCTCTGATCGAGGATTTCTTTTTTCTTCCCTGTAGCGAGCTTGTCTTCATCGGTTTTCCACGATTTTCCATAGGGAGGATTCGTGAGGATGAAGTCGAATCTCTCATCAGGAAATCCATCAGCTGAGAGAGTCGATCCATAGGCAACCTTATTGTCACGTTCTCACTTGAGGAGCATATCAGCCTTACAGAGAGCGTATGTCTCAGGATTGACTTCTTGTCCGAATGTGAATATATTCCCATTTGATTGTATCTTGCTCTCTTCTCACTGGATGAATTCCTTCGATACAGAGAGCATACCACCACTTCCGACACAGGGATCATAGATCGAGAGGGGCTTGTCTTTGATTTGAGCTTGTACAGGGAGGAAGAGGATATTGGTCATCAATCGTATTACCTCTCGAGGTGTGAAGTGCTCTCAGGCTTCTTCATTGTTCTCTTCGTTGAATTTGCGGATGAGTTCCTCGAATACATATCCCATATCGTGATTCGAGAGATTTTTTGGAGAGAGTTTTTCACTTTCTCCACTGAACTCTTGAACAAGCCTGAAGAGAATATCCGCTTCTTCGAGTGTCTGGATCTGATTCTCGAATTTGAATTTCTGGAGGATATCTTGGATATTTTTGCTATATCCACCCAGGTATTGTTTGAAGTTTGCCTTGAGATTCGTCGGATCATTGAGGAGTTTTTTGAGTGTATATGGAGAAGTATTATAGAAAGCATATCCTGTAGCTCGTTCAAGGATGGGCTCAATATTGGTTATCTTGTCTTTGAATTTCTCATATTCTGCAAGGACTTTTTCTTTGGTTTCGATGAGTTCACTATCGATACGAGTGAGGACTGTCATCGGGAGGATGACATCTCTATACTTACCCTTCACATATATATCTCGGAGAATATCATCAGCTATTTTCCAGATAAAATTGACGACAACTGAGTTATTCTGAGAAGTCATAAGCATGAAAGTAAGAGATAGGAGATGAGAGTTGTAATATCGAATATATTCTTACTTACAACTTTATTATCAGAAATTTGTGAAAGTATATGGATTTTTTGATTTTTACCAATCTTATATTTTGGCTTTGTGAATATGTTATAAGAGTTTCTATACAAATCCCCTTGCATTATATTGACTATTGATTATATTTTACCTTAAAATAGTATTCTCTATTAAAAAATATGCAATCGGCAGTCCTTTTGACATATTATGAGATGTTTTGTCTTATAGAATAAATTTATAGCCCAATATACAATAGACTCCTACACGGTAAACCTCATAAATAAAATTTTCTTATATGCTAGATATCCCTACTCAATGTGCAGATCTCCTCGATAGTGCTGAACAAGTTACATTAGATCGGATTGCTAGTACTCGTAGAAATACAAGGGAAAGAGCGATAGGTACTCTTACCAAGTCCCTTGATCCTCAGTCAGAGAATGATAAAGTAATTTTTCAAACTCTACCACTCGAGCTCATGCAAAGAGGAGATATAATCTGAGCTATTTGGTATATAGAAACTATTGCAAAGCTTGGTAATGGGATTGCACTTGAAGTCCTAAGACAAGTAGTAGAAAAAGCTATCGATGAGAGGATGGAGTGTGATGAATTAGGGGACGTAGAATCATCACATGTCGTAGATTCGAGTATTCTTTCACTGTTTCGCTCCTTACAGAGTTATATTGATACCTGAGAAAGTTCCGAATTGCATCTTTTGATGGGATATTATCAGGAATCAAAATGAAATCTATACAAGGCTATTCCTTATTATGATAGAGCAATTGAGGAGGGAAGTATTGATGGATATCTCGCTTCAGCA
>JAYTYQ010000073.1:0-2366 GCA_043742285.1 Candidatus Altimarinota bacterium | reverse complement strand
TTCTGAGAATCAGCTTCCACATTGATGTATGTTTGTATCGAGAGCATGGGAAGAGACTTCTCGCTCTCTCCTCACTTTTCTTCTATCTGTGTCACTTCGACATAGCATGCATAGGGAATCTCATCACCGAGTTCGAGAAAGAGCTGTTCGCGGATGATCTCTTGTATACGCAGTTCTGTACTCTGATCCGTATAATAGTCAGACTCATAGAGGAATGGTCACTCGGGAAGGAGGGAAGCAATACGATCGAGGAGTTCGTCGAATCCTGTCTTTGCAACAGAATCAATACGCAGATCGACATTCTTCTGTGGATAACTCTTATTCTCCATGTCTTGCTTCGTCTCGATGCGCAGAATCGGCTTCTCGACACGACTGAGTATCTCGTCGATGCGGATATCTTCTTCTCCATACGTTCGAGTAGGATCGAGAAGGCGAATGATGATATCTGCCTTCCACAGTGATGAGAATGCTTCTGAGTTGATCCGTTCATTGATCTCGAAGGATCTCTGACTGCCGAATTGCTCGCCCCCATGATGATGAATCCCCGGTGTGTCGAGGAAGATGATCTGGATAGACTTCTCCTCATCCGTGAGAATCCCAGGGATTGAGCGTTGGGTAGTCTGAGGGCGATGAGAAATGGCTGAAACTTTCTCCCCAATAAGTGCATTCAAGAGTGTCGATTTTCCAGCATTGGGTCGACCGACAATGGCGACGTATCAAGTTCTAGGCATGGGAAGTGAGGTAGGAGTTATGAACGATGGGAAGTGCTGGAAGCGAGATACTGAAACAAGTTCAGCATGACGGACTCTTGATGGATGATCTCTCTGAGGGCATTTTCAGATGTATTTATTTGACTTTCAGCTTTCTCCGTGCTTCTTCCACCTTCTTCCTGAGAGTGTCTGAGGCTTTGACAGGATTTTGCCAGACTTGGACGTCGTTGTCGAACACAACCGTTGGGCCTTCTTTGCAGCGACCCTGACAGAAACAATCCTCGACGATGACGTCATCACCATAGGCATAGAAAGTCTTATCGGCTTCTAGGCGTCGAGCAATATAGTCAGGATAGCGTTCAGAACAGGATCGTCATTTACAGATCTGTACAGTGAGGAGAGACATGGAATAATTGGCAATTAATAGTTAACAATTCATAATTGGGCTATGCATTATCGAAGGACTTCTTCGAAAATATGAAGGCACCGAGAGCGAGTATAACACAGATATAGAGCGCATTGGCGCCATATCCCATCATCCATTTTGCGAGTATGATAGGAGCATCAGTTGCAACATAGTTCTTCAGATTGAGGGCTTCCAGATTGGGAAATACTGTGAGGATCGCCTTGCCCGCATAGAGCATGACAGAGTCTCACTTATGCACCGCATAGTCGAGCATTATATAGCCACTATGACCGATCATGTAGCTCGCAATCGTGAGGAACATGGCGATCATCGGCGACACGAATGATGAGAAAAAGAGGATGAGCGCCAAGAGCGAAAAAAGCTTCAGAACAATACCGAGTATGGCATAGTACATGAGAGGATCGATCGCAATATCCTTCATGGTGAGCATCGAGATGAGTACAATCGTCTGGAATGCAACCATGACGATCATGACAGTCGAGAATCCGATGAATTTCCCGAGAATGATGCTGGACCGGTGAATCGGCTTCGAGAGCATGAGATAGATCGTGCGCCCCTCTATCTCTCGAGCGATCATCCCTCAGCCGAGGAAGAGGATGACTGCGAGTCCTGTCAGTTCTATGAAGGAGAGCCCGAAGTCATAGAGAACGCGCTTGATCTCCCCGAGTGCGAGCGTCTCGAGTGCGAAGGAGATGAGGATGAAGATCACACCCAGGAAGAGAATGAGAGAGAAAAATCGATTTCTCACGAGTTCTCGGATGGTATTGAGAGCGATGATAAACATTTCTTAAAGATTTTTAATATATAGTTCTGAGTACTGAGATACTCTCACATTTTCTCCTATTGAAGCTCAGAAAGTATTTTCTCTTGCATCGACTTCAGATCATCAGGATGAGCAGCTTTTGCCTTCCTATGATCAAGATCATCTATGCTTTCTGTAGGGATCATGTGATAGTGTGTATGTGGAATTTCATATCAGACAAACATAGTACATACACGTCGACATTTTGTAGCTTTCTCTATGGCAGGAGAGAGGAGCTTTGCAGTACTAAATATCGCAGAATAATAGGGTTCTGGAACATCAGAGAAATGATCGACTTCACACTTCGGCACGATGAGCGTATGTCCAGGAACTTGAGGAAAAATATCGAGAAATGCATACGTATACTCATCCTCATAGAGCTTGTAGGAAGGGATTTCTCAGGAGATGATTTTGGAAAAAAGTGTGG
>JAYTYQ010000072.1:0-1868 GCA_043742285.1 Candidatus Altimarinota bacterium | reverse complement strand
GAACTCACCCATGGGAATATCGAATTCCAGTACGCGATCGTGTCTCCTGACTCAAGAGAAGGGATGGTCAGACGAATCAATGAATGTACGAGTGCAGGTATTTCTACTATTTTTGACCCTGGTCAAGCTATGGGAATATTCTCTCGAGAAGAGCTCATCGATCTCACGGGTAAGGCTCATATCACTATCATGAATGAGCCTGAGAGGGCACAGTTCCTCGAGATGACAGGAGAAGATTTCGTGAGCATCTGTCAGGAGAGGTGACATACAGGAATCGTGACACTTGGTAATAAGTGAGCAATTATTGTATCACAATCGGGCGAAATATCGATTCCAGCAATTTCTGGAGTCACAGTTGTCGATGCTACTGGGTGCGGAGATGCACTGCGATCAGGACTCCTCTATGGACTCTCGGAAGGATGGAATCTGAAGCGGTCGTGTCAACTCTGAAGTATCCTTGGGGGAATCAAGATCGAGTACGTCTGATGACAGAATCACTCGTTCTCACGAGAGGCAATTAATAGCCTCGGGCAGACGTATTTTGGTGAAGTATTTTTTGCATAAAGAGAGTTTTTCGATACACTTCACTCGCCTTATGGGCTTATTCGTATTTTTACTATTTTTATGGACTACAAAGTTGCTGATAGGGCTCTCGCCCCATGGGGTCGGAAGGAGCTCCTCATCGCTGAGACAGAAATGCCTGGTCTCATGTCACTTCGCCGTGAATATGGCGTATCGAAACCTCTTGCTGGCGCTCGTATCGCGGGTTCTCTGCATATGACGATCCAGACGGGAGTCCTCATCGAAACACTGAAAGAGCTCGGTGCTGATGTACGATGGGTGAGTTGCAATATATTCTCAACTCAAGATCATGCCGCAGCAGCGATCGTAGAAGCTGGAACTCCAGTGTTTGCCTACAAATGAGAGACTCTCGAGGAATATTGGGACTATACCCATAGACTCTTCGAATGGTCAGATGGAGGAACTCCGAATATGATCCTCGATGATGGTGGAGATGCGACACTCCTCGTCATTCTCGGAAGCGAAGCAGAGCAAGATATCTCAGTTCTCGCGAATCCTACCTGTGAAGAAGAGACGGTACTTTTTGCCTCGATCCGAAAACGACTCGCGACAAATCCAAAATTCTATTCGAATATCAAGAATAACATCAAGTGAGTCTCCGAAGAGACAACTACAGGAGTACATAGGCTCTACCAGATGCACGAGATGTGACGACTCCCATTCCCTGCCATCAATGTGAATGATTCTGTCACCAAGACAAAATTCGATAATCTCTATGGTTGCCGTGAATCCATCATCGATGGGATCAAGCGTGCGACTGATGTCATGATCGCTGGGAAGATCGTCGTGATCTGCGGATATGGTGATGTCGGCAAGGGATGTGCCGCAGCATTTCGTGGTATGGGTGCGACCGTCTGGGTGACTGAGATTGATCCTATATGTGCCCTTCAGGCTGCTATGGAAGGATATCGTGTCGTCACGATGGATAAGGTCGCGAGTCAGGCAGATATATTCGTCACCGCGACGGGCAATAGAGATATCATCACGCACGATCATATGGTGAAGATGCGAGATGAAGCAATCGTCTGCAATATCGGACATTTTGATTCTGAGATTGATGTCGTCTCGATGAGACAGTATCCTTGGGACAATATCAAGCCTCAGGTCGATCATATCATCCTCCCAAGTGGGAACAAGATCATCCTCCTTGCAGAAGGTCGTCTCGTGAATCTCGGATGTGCCACTGGTCATCCATCATTCGTGATGTCGACGAGCTTCACGAATCAGACTCTTGCTCAGATCGAACTCTTCACGAAGACTGCAGAGTATCCGACTGGAGTCTATCG
>JAYTYQ010000071.1:0-2033 GCA_043742285.1 Candidatus Altimarinota bacterium | reverse complement strand
ATAAAGAAGTGATTCTTGGTGTTTCCTTGTTCCATAGCCTTTGTGACTCGAGAAACCATAGTGAGGAAAATCCTCATGAAAATCACACATAATATGATCTCTTGTCACTTTGGCAATGATAGACGCAGCGGAAATCACGGGAACAAGAGCATCTCCGTGGATAACGAACTGAATCGTTCTTGGTGATTTGTGTGAGCCCCCATTAGGATTTTTTGGTTCAGAGAGATCGCAACGATTCTCGGATTGCGATGAGGGATAGATATTTGAACGGTTTGTCCTCAGCTTCTGAGCGAATTCGTATTCGAAGTCCCCTATATCGAACGCGTAATTGTCACAGCCATCGATATATATCTCGATAATGTCATCATGATTGGCAAATTGGAGGAGTGACAAAAGTACATCCTGCATACATTGACGATTTGCCTCACGGATACCAATCTGATCGATGATATCTGCATCGCGATAGGAGAAGGCATATTGGCACTCATTTCTATGTTGCATACGCTCGATTTCCGCAAAGAGTTTTTCGCGTTTTGATTCCGAGAGTCGTTTGGAGTCATCGAGTCCATGGAGTGAACAGAGTAATCCTCAGGCAAGAGATACTTCTGCCATCCATCATCAGGCAACAATAGGACCAGCCCAGGGTCACCTTCCTGCCTCATCAACTCCGATGATATAATGCATATGTGTGAGATTCATCAGTCTCAAGATAGAGAAAAAATGAATTTATACAATTCTACTTTCTCAGATTCTTTTGTCTGCTCAGATTTGCATTTTCTAGAATCTTCTCTATTATCAGACGGCTCTCGCTCTCCCCCGAGTGAAGTACACGCATCCCGCCTGGCGGGATGAGGAAAGTCTGGACATCATCCGAAAGGAGAAGAGCTAACGGCTCTGGTTTTCTGGTATATCGAAAGCAGAAAATACGGACAGTGTCACAGAGACAATACTATTCGCGCAAGCGAAAAAAGGTGAAAAGTCATCTGGTGTTATCATCTTCATCATACGAGGCGTTCGTAGGGAAAGAGAAATGGCTACAGATGGATCTTCATGAAAGTGAAGAGTGATAAACCCTCTCTGATGCAAAAGGAATGGTACTCGCTATGATAATGGCTTTCGGATCAGTCATATCGAGTATACCTTGCTCGAGCCATGGGGCGACTCATGGCCTAGATAGATGTGTACTGAGATACAGAATCCGGCTTATTAGCTCGGGGGAATTGAGGGCAATCATTGACTCAAAATGAAAAATTAACAATTCATAATTACTATGTCGCATATCATGCTGATCGGAATACAGGGTTCTGGAAAAGGGACTCAAGCTCGAAAAATACTCGATGCACATTCAGAATATACCCTCTTTGAGATGGGAACCGAACTTCGTAAATTTGCAAAGAATGGAACGCCCGATGGAGATACCGTGAATTCGATATTGACCGCTGGAAATAAAGTGGGTCCTGAATACATATTCAAGCTCTCAAAGGATTTTATCGACCAAAACAAGAGTAAAAAAATCCTGATAGATGGAGCTATTCGCGATAGTCATCAGAATGAAGTGATGGAATCAGTCTGGTGAGACTTCGATGTACTCTGGCTCGATCTGGATGAAGAGACCGCTATACAGCGCCTCTCTGGAAGACGTATTGATCCCGTAACGAGCGAGACCTTTTCGAGTGAATTCCAGGGTGATACGAATCCCAAGACAGGAAATACTCTCATCACTCGAAATGACGATACACCCGAAGCTATTCGCAAGCGTATCGCATGGTCGATATCGGATACTCTTCCCCTCATCGAAGTCTGGAAACGTCATGGACATACAGTCTACAATATCGATGCCAGCATGAGTGAAGATGAGATATTCGAACAGATACAGAAGATACTTCTATAGCATATTAACCTGAATATCATTATTTTCCTGTCATTCCGGGCTTGTCCCGGAATCTAGAATGAGACTGGATTCCTGCATACGCAGGAATGACAAGAGCTACTCTTATTCGAGTAAATATACTATAACAAATACTTCACAAAAA
>JAYTYQ010000070.1:0-9681 GCA_043742285.1 Candidatus Altimarinota bacterium | reverse complement strand
ATTTCCACTGAAGCTCGTACTCGGGATAGAGAGACTGTAGAGGGCATCCGATTGGATATCTCCCATCTGCCAGAATGCACTATCGTAGATACCACTACTGGTATTAATGAGATAAATGGTATTGGGAGTGCGATAGCCATGGACATTTGCCTTGAGTTCGTTCTTCACAATGATATTCTGGTATTTGGTATTGCTGGAGCCATTATAAGTGACCTTCACCTTTGCTGCATAGTTTCATGAATTCATATAGGTATAGCTCGTACGTGCTTCAGACGTTTTCCTATCTATCTTACCATCACCATTGAAATCCCATTGATAGTCACTTTTGCTCGTTATATCGGTTCCAAGAATGGTTTTAGCGCTCACGACGAAATTCACAGTTTCACCAGCGAGGACCTGGCTTTTTGGTGTCAAGAGGGTGATGAGGGGTATATTGATATTCCCATTATCATTGCTGATCAGGAGAGGCGACTGGTCTCGTAGAACATCTTGAGAATTCACACGAGCGCCATCATTGTCCTCGATAATAACTCAGAAAGTATATTTCTCCGTGATATTAGGAATCACAAACGTGGTTGATGGATTTTGAGTGATCTTGATATTCTGAGGTTCATTATCACTCTCAGTTTTATAATACCAGATGTAGGAAGTGATCACTCCATCATCATCACGGGCTCCATCTGCGGTGACATTGACGAGAATTTTTTGACTGTCTTTCTTATTCTGATCGACCTTGGTTGAGAGGGAAGTGATTCTTGGCGGTATATTTTTGATCTGGAGAAATCGCTTGCTGGTATGAGATGATCCATTCAGATTGCTCTTCACGGTGAGTTCGATCGGGAAACATCCGAGCTCTGTGAACTTCTCTGAGAGTGTGGGACCTGTTTTGATATGATCGAGATACTTCCATGTATAGGTGAGTCCAGAGGTATCCCCATCAATATTGATCGAGTTTGAACCATCGATCGTCGTACTTTCAGATCGATTTATGAGAAATGCTCAACTATCGCCACAAGCAATCGAATCCTCGAGAACCGTATTGGAAGTATTATTGACCTCGATGAGCGCATAAGGATTATTCGTATCAGTGACGTAGATTTTGCGTTCGAGAGAATTGGATTCACTTCCATCATTATTCTTCACACTCAGTGTGGCTGTGTAGATGCCAGTTTTTTTGTAGATATGGCTGATGTTATCCATCTGACCATTCACGCTTGGAGATCCATCTCCTGGATTCCATTCGAAAAAACTCGCTCGAGGGGCAATTGCTTGGAAGCTTACAAGCGTACCAATAGGGGCTGCTCGAGGCACGATATTCATATTCACTGAGAGCGTTGATATCACGTCGAACATCTTTTCGACAGATTTTGACTTGCCATAGGAATTGATCACATTCACAGATACCATGTGCGGTCACTTCGTAGTGAAGACATGTTTTCCTATTGAACCATCTTTCTGTGGACTATCTAGAGCTCATTCATTACCGTCAATAGACCATATATAAGTGAGATTTTTACTACTCTTGGTATCAGGATCGAGCGAACGTGATGCATCGAAGACAAAAGTATTCGGCTTCTCATTGGAAACTGCACGAGGATTTTCGAGATTCACGACGGGCTCATGAGATTCGATAGAAATAGTTTTGCTATCTCGATCTTCGAGACCATTTGGACTTTTTGATATGAGCGTGACAAAATAATCTCCTACTTTTGGAAATATATAATTAAAACTCTGACCTATTGTTGAAGTGAGAGGATGATTGTCACTAGAATTGGCCGATTGGACAGTCCAAGTATATTCGACATTTCGCGTATTACTCAGATACGTCGTAGCTCGCATCTGGAATTCATCACCCACGAATCCAGTTGTTCTATCCACGGATATCACGGCCGATGGATCAATGATATTGAGTTGGAGATTTTTCTTGAAGCTTGCTCATTCATTTGTCTCCATTTCGAGTGTGATATCGTAGCTTCCAGGATTCACATAGAGTTGTCGTTCGATCACGGGTGACCCATTATTCTCATGGACATTTCCATTTCAGAAATCCCATTTTGACTTCTTGATGATCCCGTTGGCAATGGCTCGAGAGGCAGTTGCATCGAGGATAATCCCCATTTTGCCAATCGTTGGACTGATCTTGAGTGTTGTCAGACTGCTGGCATTGACACCATTCACGAGAAGCACCACTTCTCAGAGTCGTGGCTTCACTTCTATTACTTGGGAGATAGAGAGGGGGAGAATATCCGTGTAGCCTCTACTATTTCGACTTCCCGATATGACATCGAGAAATACTTGATAGCTTCATTCCTGGATAAAGGGATAGTTCAATATAGGTCATCGACCGATCTCTCTTCTATACCCACCATTGTCACGAACCCACCATATATAGTTGTTCTTAGGAGGAGTCACTCCAGAGGGGTCAACGACACTCGAGGCAAGAAATGATACTGAGAGTGGTGCATTTCCAGTGGTTGGATTCGCTGTGATGGATCCACTGATTTTCTGTATTTTGGCTTCGCTCGAGAACCTCTCGATAGCACTTGCAGCATTGCTCACATAGGTCTGAGACGTGGGATTTTTGATTGCAAGATCGATATTGAGATCGACTCACTTCTTTACAGTTGCGTTCGCGACAGCATCATCTCAAGAACTGTCGGGGAGTCGATCATAAGCATTCTGTATGAGAGCTTTGGCATTCTGGAGCGTATTGACGCTGATACTTCCATTTTTTCGGAATTCAGCTTCGATATCTTCGCGCATTCAGACAAGATTTTTCTGGTATTGGGCAAAGGTATTCGTTGTACTCTCAGTATAGGCGAATGTAGTACTGATTCATTCTCAGAGCATGAATAATGGGAGACTATTCGTGAGAATGAAAAGTATGAGGGTACAAAAAGTGATGAATCGCGATGAATGTGCCATAGGACGATATCGAAAAGAGTGTGAATGTTATTTGATGACTTTGCCTACCAAGAGTCCCATGATCAATTGGACGATAGCATATGCGAGCCACATGATGACAATTCCGACAATCACGTAGAGAATGATGTTTTTGGATTTCTTGACTTTCTCTTCATCACCTCATCCTATGAGAATCTGGAATCCTGCATAGATAATATAGATGACGGCAACGATCGAGACGAATCAGAGGAGATAGATAACAGTATCCTGTGCATATACTGAGATTGGTTTCTTGGTAATTCACAGGATGAATCTCCCTACCATTCCGACCCCATCACTGAGACAATCTTTGGAATCACAGCCGATAGGGGGCTTCACTTCGCATTGACCCCAGTTGAATCATCATCCACAGGCTGCATAGATCCTGTCGCCCCATGCCAAGAAGTTCAACATCAATAGGAGAGAGAGAGAATGAAAATATTTTTTTATAGACATAGTTCAAACAGGGATATTAATGAATTTTAGTTTATCAGAATAGTCCCCAATATGCAACTATTTTGATACGCTCTTTACTCATGACACGGATCACTTTTTTGTGAGCCCGCGAGTGCACGTACTTCACAACCGATCTGCTGAGCCACGACGGTAATAATATTATTTTTATCTATTTTTCCAGTTCTGTCAATATTATCTGCGAGGATTTTCTCGAATATTATCTTATTGCCATAATCGAATATATGTACTATCTGGCCTTCATTCGGTATGAAGCTATCGAGTCTGGCTCGAGCAAAAATTGGAGAGAGAGCAGTTGTTTTCGCTATTTCATAGAAGCTGCGCTGAGCAGGTATATAGAGAGGAAATGATCATATAAAGCGCTTCTCAGCATCCTCTGTGAGGAGATAACTGAGAAATTTTGCTCAGAGTTTTGCATTCTGAGAACTTTTGGAAAGTCAGAAATAACTATATCGTGCGAGATTGACGCTTCGTACAGAAGGTGATTCTTGAGGAATTCGCTCAGTGAGAACAATGCTATTGATCGCGAGATTACCCGCTCTTTTTTTAGCATCTTCGATATCCTTCACGAGACTCGGATATCATATGACCATAGCGATCTCTCCTCGAATAAAGAGATCGATAGTCGTCAATTTTGTCTCCGAAAGAGTACTCTCCTTCTCCCAGAGTGTCTGATTCTGGCTTCCTGAAACGGTATCTCCTCCACTTTCTCATCAGAGTACTCTCGTGTTTCCGTAGGATTCGTAGTTTGCGAGCGCATCACTTCACTTCTCGATACTCCCAAATCCATCAACTCCAGACTGGAGCCAGAAGAGTGCAATGATATCGAGAGCATATGGAGTATAGCGAGGACTCATCCCAATATTGGTAGGAAATATAGAAGGATTCTTGCCATCAGTATAGAGCGTACTCACTTCATTCCAGGTGGTTGGAAGGGTGAGGAGGAGTGATTTATTATAAAACATGGCGAGTGTCTCATATCAGAGAGGGACTCATCTGAGAAAGGTCTTCAGTGTATCAGCACTTCATGAGCTCTCGATAAGAGGGAGAAAAAGATCTTCGAAGCGTTTATCAAAATCTGTAATATTGATATATTCTGATGGTATCGGCTCTATTTTGTCTTTCAGAATAGAGTCAGAACCTGCTTCTACTGTGAAAATATCAGGTCCATTTCCATCAGCAAGTGTACTGAGTAGAATTTTTTGATAACTCTCGGTATTCTTGAATTTCTTGAATTCGATTTTGGTATTCTTGTATTCAGGAGCTGAGATGCGAAATCATTCGATCAAGGAATCATAACCCGATGTGGTATCACCAACGATCCATATTGATAGAGAACCAGTAAGTGCTCATGTTTTCGTTCCGCCACTTTTACTAATCTTCCAGACAGAATATGCCAATCAGAGGAGGATGATCAGTGTAGTGATGAGAAATATTATTTTTTTGCTAGACATAGTTTCGATGGTTGAAATAGACTTACTGTATAGATTTTTTTCTAAAAATCTACTTTTTTTCTCGCATACCTGATAGCAGTTGTACCATATTACTGCGAGTTAAGAGGGAATTTACATTCAGCTTTCCACCACGAGAGCGTGTCATATAGGCATAGTCTTGAGCGCTTCTATAGTATGGACTCATTGGATCAACATCACTATAGATACGAATTTGTGATGGATTCTTTTCTCATTGTGCCACTTTTACCAGGAGATCGATGAACTCTCACTTTGAGAGGAGTCTCTCAGGATAAGCATAGTTGCCATCGAGTATTCATCTTCTATATGCGATAAGAGCGTATCACTGAAATTCATCTCCTATTGCTATATCGAGAAAGGGACTCGTTCCATTGGAAGGCACCATGCCATAATACTTCATCAAACTGATGATCGCTTCTCGCCTCGTGATGATTGACTTGGCAGCAAAGCCTCAGGTATATTCTTGGAATAGGCATTTTTTATCCACGAGAGGATAGAGCATTTTTCCGAGACTACTCTTTTCTCAGACGTCATCATAACGTTTTTTCGTACAACTCTCAGAACTCGTTGATACATATGAAGCGATGACTCTCTGAGGAACATCTTCGTGACTCTTTATCTCACCACTTTCTGGAGTTGTGATACCTCTTGTACTTGGGAATGAATCTCCGTTGAGGCCACTGAGAAAGGTATTGATGAAGTTCATCGGGTGTATCGAGTATTTGAGTGCCTTCTCTTTCCCGAGACCTGCATTGATCGAGGCATAAAATCCAAGTCATGCTGATTGTGATTCACTCGATGTGAATGGCCAATAAGGATGGAATGGTGCATCAGCAGTATCAATTTGGATATGCAGATGCGGTGTTGTGGCCATTCCCGACATACCAACACGTCAGATCATATCTCATTTCCTGATCTTGGTTCACTCACTCACAAGAATCTCGGAGAGATGCAGGTAGCATGAATAGAGTGTCTCTGTCTTTCCATTTAGAGGAACGTCATCGTGTCGTATAACAATGAATTTGTTCCCAGTAGCATCAGCTTCGATCGTGCGGACCACAACACCATTGGCGATCGAGAGAATCGGAGTTCCTATCGGGGATCGTATATCGACAGCATTGTGACTTCCGTCATTTTCCTTGTAGTTGAGACGATAGCTTCACATGTACTCTGTGATATAAGTATAGTGCATTATCGTGGATGCCTTCGAGGGATTCTTGGTATCCGATAGGGCGAGAGCATCATACTGAGGGATAGGAATATAGTCACTGATCGAAATATCTTCAAATCTTTTGGATTTATCTTGATTCTCTACCTTGGTCCAATCGGGAATATAGGCTATAGGCTGAGTGGTACCATCGAATGGATCACTCTGTATTTTTGTATACGTATCTCCTCAAGCATTCATATAGGGGATCCAGACTTCTCGAATGGCAAGGAGAGATCCGATCAGACAGTTGCATATCCAGATGAGGGCGACTCCGCGAGAGAGCCATTGAGTATATGTATGAAGAATCATTGGAATGTATATTTGTAATTCCAATGAAGCATACCATATGTGTTCTCTTTTGACAAATATTTAGAAGTTTGACTTCCAATTCGTGAGAACGCTATCGATTATGACACTCCTATCTCGTTTTTCTCTCCAACGTACAATACTTGATATATTCATGACTCCACTACTGGTCACATTCAGGCTGAGCTCTCGGGCAAAAATCGAAAGACAGCCTGTCTGCGTCTGGTTGCTACAAGTCTGATTGGTAGCAACTCCTGTCTGAGTAAAAAATCCCTCTGTATCGAGTCATACCTTATACATATCTTTATAGGTATTCCAACTACTTGCGAAGTTAATTTGCGTGGCACCAGAAAGCATCCATGCACCGTTTTTCGTATAGATGGTAAATGATCATGAATTAATCAATCATGCGAATGATCCATCATTGATACATCCTCCATTGTAGTCCTTGGTTCGCCAACAATTGATACGATCACCCGAGAATCTGAGCCAGTTCGTATCGCGTATGTTAATGACTCACTCAATTCACTCACGAGCCAGATTGATTGCCTTGATATTATTTTCTGTATCCTTGGCAAAATAAATTCACGAGCCAATAGTCTCAAGTAGCCCTGCTATGCCCATTCCCATGATCGCGAGAACTGCCATGAGCTCTATCATGGTTGATCCACGGATTCTATGCAAAAATCGGTATACAGAGGTATTCATAAGAGTATGATCAGTGGGATAGAGACTGAATTATTGAATAGTCTCTCCAGAGATTGAGCGTTTTTGTTCTTTTACAATAGTAAAGAGTCGTTTATAGATGAGCTCATCATTGCTACCATAAAAGTTAATCTCATAGAGATTGATGCCTTCTTTCATTGTATCTGTATCTGAATTCGCATAATAATACCAACTACTCGAATAGGGGACAAAGCGCTTGAGTCGAAAATTATTCACCATGATATATTGGACTATATTTTTTGGTACCATTCACTTTACCGTTATGCTTGTTTCCGTGGTGATATAAGGATTCTCAGAAGGACTATAGATCGTATATTGTTTGTCATTGATGGGGAAGTTCGTCGGAGTGAGGGTATCTGTTCCCGACTGATGATTCTTCGGATAGAGGGTGATGACTCATCGTTCGAGTAGTGTAGTATCTTTCGAATAGGCTTTATATACTAGGTTGAATATATTCCCCGTGACAACTACTCACTTCATACTGAATGACTCATCAACGGGACTGACGATAGCATCGAGATCATTGAATGTCACACGCTTGATATCCTTGGAAAGCATTTTTCCAGATATATCCACTGTTGGTGAATTGATAATCGCTTGATCACGAGGAGATACTATCTCAATATACTTTTCTACTGCATTCGAGAGTATCTTTCCAGAGAGCGTCGACCCGCTCAGTATAATTCCACTAGAGGTACTCGGACGTCATGATATTGCAGTGAGCAACGAACCTCCATTTCTGAGTATGAAGAGTGGATTTTGGCGCAGATTATCATCAATAGGCCCGGTGAGCATATCGAGCGTGGTTCCAGGATTGGCAAGATCGGATTTGGATATCATGATCTTTTTTCCTGCTGTAAGAACGTATGTATTCGTTCCAGCTATCAATGAAACATCTCACTTCAATACATAGAGGGTACTGAATATCTGATTCGGTTGCTCTGCCATGACGATCGCACCATCCTTCACAGTGGCTTCTAGGTTTTTCATCTGCAATATGGTTTTCCCATGAGACTCTATCCAGAGCCGTCCGCGTGTGAACTCAATCTTCTCACCATCAATCATATGTTCAGTATAGGTCATCTCAGAAGATTTATCAAGAAATCCATCGAGAAATACTGAGTATACATGTGCAAGGCCATTCGCTATAGAGAGGGCACTATCCGATGTGTAGAATTGTTCTTCCCCTGTGATTTGTTTCGACGATCCATTCACGGGCTTAATATAGACTTCACTTCCCGATCCAGGCATGACCGTCAAGCTCGCGGTATCTCTTGGTGTATTTGATTTTCCTGAGAAGAATGAACTGAGAAAAAAAAGCGCAATAATAATAGAAATAACAATGATCCAATTCCATGGAAATGATCATCCAGTACGGGTATTGCGACTATGTGAGGAAGAACGCATAGAAAGTCGAGAAAAAGGAATAAAGGAATTAATTTTTTGGTATGATTGTCTCTATAACAGCATATGTTGCATCCTTTCATTCGGGAACCCTGATACTCACGGTATCACCCACGGAGCAATGATGAAATGTTATTGCAGCTAGCAGTACACTATACGCCTTTGAATCCGTAGTGATCTGATATTTATCTCAGATTTTTGTGATGATCCCTACTTTACTCTCAAAGGGGATCTCACCGATTATTTTATAGACAATTTTCCCGTTTGGATTGATGAGAGCCTTGATTTTGCTTCCTTGCACGAGGAGTGACTTTGAAGCATAATTTTGAGGTACTGGGTATATGTTTCCATCAGAACCGAGCATGGACTCCCCAGTGAATACCCCCTCGACAATACGATCATCTCAAGAATTGTAGCTCATAAGTCCACTTGTATCCATATCAAGACCATCAAAATCTTCTTCTCCGAGAAGCGAGTTGAGTATTTTTTTGGCTGAATGTATGGAGTTCTGTGCTGAGTGGATAAGGTCACGAAGGGTCTTTATTTTGGTTTCATCCATATGTATTATGAGAAAAAATATAGAAATGCTCTCATGCATGGGCATAGAAAGTAGAGAGATTATATATTTCTTTTGCTATCTGTCGAGATAAAACAAGAGACGGGGAAGAAAAAGAATTGACTCTTATAGATAGAAATGCATAATAATTTATCTCAAGCGATTATGTAAAGAGTTCGAATATCTCAAAGTAGAAATATATCGAGAGTACCCATCCAGCTCATAGAAATGGTCAGAACGCAATCTGCGATCATTTTTTTCGTGAGGAGATCATGAGAGAGATGCCGATGACGGATCCAAGTATATATGCGAAAAAGAGGGTACTCAGAGTATGGATGCTTCCGAGAGTGAGCCCGATGAAGAGTGCAACTCTGAGATCACCTCATCCGATCCATGCAGGGATACTTTCGTCATCATTTGTTTCTTTTTTTCTCCACATCCATCAGAAGATGAGATCTATGGGAAAGAGAAAATATGACAAAAGGAGTTCGATACAGTCTCGACTTCTTCCATTTCTCAGCAAATATATCCCTCCTGGAATGAGTATCTGAAGGAAGAAGAATGAGTAGATAAGGAGTGTGGCATACAAA
>JAYTYQ010000069.1:0-5028 GCA_043742285.1 Candidatus Altimarinota bacterium | reverse complement strand
ACTGGAGGATCATTCACACAATTCACACTCAATGTTGCCGTGACTGGATCAGCAAAGTTACTAAATTGATCATAGGCTCGATACAGGAACGAATCTGTTCCACAGAAATTCGGATTCGGCGTATAGGATGCGGTGCCTGAGATATCGACCGATATGGATCCATTCGCTGGGTTCGTGAATTTCTCGAAGAAGACAGAATCCCCCGGATTCTGATCGATACCAGTAAGGGTTCATACGATGAGAGGATCGTCCTCATTCCCCGTTATGGTCACGGGGTAGACAATTGGTGGAGTATTGGTCGTCGTCACATCCACCCGATTGATACGAGAACCAATATCATTCTGTGTGTAGATATACGTACTCGTCGTCGCTCCTGGTGGTGGCTGGAAGTAGAGACTTCCCGTATTCCCAATTGAGAGAGTGACTGATCCTGTAGACGTCGTATAGGCGATACTACTCTGTGTTGATCCGGTGATCGCCCATGTAACATGCGCATCTGTACCACTCGGAATCGATCAAGAATCAAGAGACATAGATACCACAGGCACGGTAAGGAGATTGGAACTGTTATTCCAGAGTGCGAGTACACTCGAAAAGGCGGGAACTGTGAGATTGGATCCTGGCCATCCAATATTCGCATTCGATGTATCGACATATTGAGCGCAAGGAATGCCACTAGGACAAGCTTGATTGACAACCGTATTTCCCGTATTCGAAAAGACGAGCACCTCGTTGACATTCGTATTCTTCGTGACAATATTTTTGCTTCGGAAACTCACTTCATCGAGTTCGAATGCACTATTCTGATTCGAAGTCTCGAATGTGAGTTCTCCATCTGTAACTGTTGCTGTAGCATAGAGATAGAATTGGAATACACCTCCTGTACCTGAAGCATACGTCTCAGCGATACGATCAGAGTAGATATTCGTCATATTTCATGATTGATGCAGAAATGCTCGGATATTGAGTGTTCCGGTCTGAGTAGATTTCAGATATCCATTCACCTCATACACTTGTCCACTCGTGAGAGAGAGTACAGCATTGTTCGAGATCCACATACGATCTGGGGTCACATCGATTGGGGTGATGAGCAGAGAATTTCCACTATAGGACCCTCATATTTTCTGCGAAAGAGATGCTGCAATTCCCGTCATAGCACTCGCTGTCCAGCCTGTGATATTGGATTCAAAACTCGGATTGGTGAGGAGATTCGCAGTCACATAACTTCCGGTATTCGTATAGGGCATATAGCCAAATGATTGGAATGTCGTTGATGTCGTATCGAAAAAGCTGAGACTCGATTTAGTTGTATATTCGACCGATGAACCCCCAAACTTCACACTCCGAACATAGGACGTATCAGGCTTATAGAGGGTGATGAAGCTATTTCCATTCGCCGAGACGAGTGATGCGATACCACTGCCAGGAACTTCATCACGCATTTCGATATAGGGATAGTCGATATTTCTCTGGTAGAGGGTATTACCATTGAGGCTGAGACCCGTGACACTTCCAGGAGTTTTCTGAATCACCGAAAGGGAAGACCTACGAGCGAGGAGAAATGTATTGTTTGTAATTGTGATACTGCTCGCATCGATCAGGGCAATATCATCTTCAGCGTTCTGGATCGTATTATTCTGGATCGTGAGCACTTTTGCATTCTCGATTTTTATACCATGATTTCACCCGACAACACTTGAGCCGATATTTTTGATAGTATTTTGTGAGATTGTTCCCGAGAGTGAGGTTCATGGGGGGAGTGCTGGATTATTCATGATAGCAGCACACGAAGTTCAGCCAGTCATACAAGCATTGGTGATGGTATTTTGTGAGAGAGCGGTATTCTGTGCAAATACAATTGCAGAATCACTGAAATTCGTGAATGTATTGGCCGAAATATTCGAACTACCCCCAAAAATCTGAATAGCCGTATTTCATCATGAGAATGTATTCGTATCGAGGAAGAGATTCGTCACTCTTGTCGATGTGAGTGATATCCCGCCAGAACCTATGATGGTGCTATTCTGAAGAGTGATATCTGTTCCTCAGGAGAATATGAGAGCCGATCATGTGGACGCAAGAATCGTCAGTTGATTGAGACTGATAAAGCTTGACGCCCCGAGATTCGCTCCTTGGATCACTGGATTATTCGATCCGTTGCATGTTCCATATCTATTGAAAATGATGGGGAAACCGAGGCTTCCAGATCATACACCCGTGATCGATTCTCACCAGTTCTCTCCACAAAGAAGGCTCACCGTGTCTCATTGTATGATTGCTGAGCCCGCGACTTTCGAGAGGGTCTGCCATGCAGTGGCGGGAGTGAGTCCATTATTGAAGTCACTGCCACCTGTTGCATTGACATAGTACTGGGTCGATGCGGCGAAAGTATATTGTATCGTCGGTGCCAATATATTGGCAATGAACGTTGCAACGACTATTGATGCAATGAGGCGATAGGAATTTCTTGATGCGTTCATACACGGAAAATTACAAAAGTGACCTCTTGATTAGATCACAATTCTTTATTTTTAGCAAAAAATAATATTTTACTCAAAATCCGTCTCGCTTTCTGTTTTTATCCCATACAGTACACAATCAGCAGGAGTGAGATTTCTGGCATCGATCCCTATTTTCTGACACGCAAGATCCAAATAATTCGTAGGCAAAGAATCAAGTTGGATCATCCGAGGGAGGATAATCGCAAGTTTTCCGAGATTCTGTGAGAGGAGTATGAGTCATTCCTCTCGAGTATCGAGATCGTCGATCGAGTGGAGCACTCGCCGATCTTGGGCGGTGAATCGGTCGACTCGGATATGGATATCTGCGAGTTTCTCAGGATTCTGAATCTCAGCGGTGAATCGTGGATCCTTGAGACACAGAAGGGTATTATCGATACATTCGTAGAGCGTGTTTTCTTTTTTGCACTGGATTCGCCCACTCGAAGCGATGACTTTTCCCTGATAATAAAGTGTGACGAATACAGACATTTTCGTCTTGGTGTGTTCGAGGAAAGTGTCTTCTATTTCAGAGAGAGTGACCACACGCTTGTCACGAAGATAGGTCTCGAGGATGATACGTACGAAAGTATACATAATAAATTATGGGTGAAATTGTGTCAGGATAACGGTTGCTTGTTTCTCAAGCTCTTTCTCTTCCAGTTCAATCTTCGAAAAGATAGAACCTATTGGATCGTAGCCTGTGACGATATACATCTGATAATAGAGTGAAGCGAGTCCATTCGAGACGAGTGAACCTGATGTCTGTGCGACCATCACGAGCCCGAGAAGCAAGAAGAGCGCATTCGATGAATTCGAGAAAGAAGTATAGGCAAGTGCCATGATAATCGATGTAAAGAGGAAGCTCGCTATCGCTGCATAGAGGGTCAAGAGCGCATATCGATAGTGGACTATGAGACCGATAAGGAGCTGGAGAGCGAAAGTGTTGACAAGAACATGGAGGGAGAATGCGAGAAGAACGATCGATGGATCCAATGAGAGACTGGAAACAATGAGGTAGACAGGGGCAAAAAATATATAGAGGATGATGGACAGGATGACAATCTGAGAGAGCGATGTTCTTCCTCGCGTATAGATATCAGGAAAAACCTTCGAAAGGAGGAAATAGTAGAGCAGGTTCCCGATCGTGAGAGCGAAGAACGTGATCATAGCCAGCAGAATCGGTGAGATACCACTCTCAAGAGAGAATTTTCCAATAGTGAGCCAAGACAGGAGTATAATCAGAACTCCTGAGACAACAGAGATGATACACGCGGATATCACGGCCATTCATACCCCAATAGCATCATATTTGGGTGGTATGAGGAACTCTTCGAGTGTTATGTTAGCTGGATTTTCGAATTCGGACATAGGCAAGGAGGATGAGAAGAACTCAGACAGAGATAAATATATCCGCAAAATTCAGGATTGCAAAGTATTTCACAGCAATAAAATCCACAACATATCCAATAAAAATACGCTCATACGCATGAGACAGGGCTCAAGCTACAATGAACATGTACCCCGTATCGAGAAGTCGAGATTTTTTCGAATATTCGACATGGGTATATTGATAGAGCATTCCGAGAATGAGGAGAATAGTGATTCCCTGAAGGAGGAGACCATGAAGGGGAAGGGAGAATGCTACTCATGTATTATATGAGAGCCTGAGGGAGATGAGGTCTCAGATACAATTGATATTCTCCGATCAGAGATATCTCTGAGCATAATACTTCGAGACAAGATCCACTGTGATCAAGAGAGAAAATCCAATGGAAAGGAGAAGTTTTCGCATGATTTGAAGTATTTAGAAATATTTATACGTCAGAAACATCACTCAACCGATCATAGTAGTCAGAATAGTTCACCACATTGTATCCACTGCAACCATATACCAACTCCAACCCTTCATGACACTCATGGAAGTGAGTTCATAGGTCATATATGCTCAGAATCCGAAGAGTGCAGACTTCTGGAGAACTGCAATAAGCGAAAGTCTGGATTCTCCTCCCGGGATGATAATGAGAAAAAGGAATACGAGGATATAAAGGAGATAAAATGCTATCGCGGCAGGGAAATTCATATCTGTATTGAGATAGGTGGGTATATATTTCCGAAATGTAGGTAATATAACAAACCAGATCATGATACCATCGAGTACGAGGAGAGTCATGATTCCTGAGATGTAGGAGAGGATTGGTGCAAGCATAAGGCTCAGGCGTAAATAGTAAATTCTTAATTGGCGTGGATCCATTCTTCATATTTCTGATTCGCTTCGACCGTTGCAAGCCGTATAATACACGGAACTTCAGATTTGTGAAGCTCTTCTATCATTTTCTCTACAGCATCAAGGTTTTCACTCCGCGTCTTGTAGATAGTCAATATCTCTTCTGTCTTTGTAAGCATTCCTTCCCACCAATACATACTCTCGATAGGAGAGAAGTTCGCACAGGCAATAAGATGATGATTCAAGAGCTCAGAAGTGACTCGTATCGCTTCAGGCTTGGATGGATGTGTGACGTAGAGGAGG
>JAYTYQ010000068.1:0-1347 GCA_043742285.1 Candidatus Altimarinota bacterium | reverse complement strand
ATGCGGACACTCGATCAGGAATTATATCGTCCAGCATTGTGGACAAAGAGTTGTTCATCGGAGAGGGTTTTTTTGTTGAGCGTCTCATAGAACTTCTTGACGAGTGCACCGATCGGTCGTGCCGTCTGGATATCTGGGATGGTATCAATAGTATTGTGATCCAGAGAGTCACTCCCGCGACTTCAGAGTCCGAGATTTCAAGCGAAGGCATCCAGTTGAGTATCTTTATTCTGATTATCATATTTCTGCAGGGCCGTATTGAGATCCTTGAGAAGATACTTCGTGAACCGAGAATAGGCAAAATTCTCTGCATTCGCGACAGAGAGCGTATATTGATAGAGGCTCTTTGGATTGAGCGCGGCACTCTCATTGTAGCCATCGTAGTAGAACACCCGTGGCGCATAGGATATAGCTCAAGTGAATTTCCCTTTTTTCGTATAGAAATCATGTGTTTTATCGAGAAATTGACTGATCTTTGCGATATCTGAAGCCCCATTCCACACTCTTCCCACACTCGGATTGATGACTCCATGCCAGATCTCGACATCACTATTTTCTGGAGCATTCGGCGCATACTGATACATATGGGATCGATCATTGTAGACGAATCGTTTGTCGTCGAAGTCAACATATGGGTAAAGACTCGGGAAACTCTCTGCATCACGATGGACGATAGGAATAGGGATATTTCCGATGAGAATAGTTCCGACAAGGCTCGTGATTCCGCCTTTGTCATCACCATCATAGTACAACTTCTCATTCTCCGCAGCAATAGCTTCTGGAGGAGTGTTTTTTGGCACGACAAAAAGGGATACCATTGTATTCCCGAGATAAGACTGAATATCACTACTATACTGCTTGATCTTGGGAGCAAGAGCACTGTAGGTATCGCGGTCGACAATGATCGAGACAATATCACGGTAGTCATCAATTGCTGCCTCCGTCACGTCAAAAAAGGATACCTGAATCGTCTGAGAAACCAGAAGAAGAAATATGAGAAAGATGGAAAGATGCTCTTTGAATGAAAATCGGAATCGATTTTTTCGCATAGTATAGGCTTTTTTTGACGATTTCTTGAGACAAATAGACACGATAACTCTGTTGAAATCTAGTCATCCTGACAGAGGGTTCACTTTTGGACCAATATATGCTTTTTTCTCGCTATTGCAAAGGAAAAGGCTCAGAAAAACCAAAAAAAATTCGACAAATATTCAATTATTTATATGATACGCCCGTCGCTTTCTATAGGGGATTGGAGTCCGCCGTGGCGGACAGGGCAATTCAGGAGTTTGGGATTGGAGTTTGGGATTGGAGTCCGCCGTGGCGGACAGGGCAATTCAGGAGTTT
>JAYTYQ010000067.1:0-4412 GCA_043742285.1 Candidatus Altimarinota bacterium | reverse complement strand
CTCTCCCCGAACAATCCAGCATCGTCACCCACCTCGATGCCGTCAGAGCAGAGACCGAGAGACTAGAGTCACTCTATACAGAGAAACTCGCGAGTCTCGATGAGCTCAGGAGGTCGGTGCTACAGGAGGCGTTCTCATAGATATTTCTCGCGAGTTTGTATATATCTCTCTTCCCAATGTTTACTGTTTCGCAAAGTAGTATACATTCCTACTTGCAATGTTCACTGTTTCATATAAACTGTATATATCATAGATTCATGATTTCTCATATGATCGGTAAAAATATCATCCAATCAGGTGGATTCTCTGCCTTCGTCCCAGATCCATTTCCTTCTCAGGGAATTTTTGTCCTGAGTCCTGAGATTGTCAGACTCGATACACAGGCATCTCGACTGATCGGTAAGCTCGATGGTATCACACAGCTTCTTCCTGATGTGGATTTTTTTATCACGATGTATGTCAGGCTCGATGCGACAGACTCCAGCCAGATAGAGGGGACTCGTGCGACTATCATCGATGCGATAGAGGCATCTGGAAATATAGAGGGTGATCTCCCGAGCGATGTCGAGGATATCCTCCACTATATCGACGCATTGAATTATGGGATAAGGCGACTTGAGGATTTCCCACTTTCGCTCAGATGTATCCGTGAGATCCATGAAGAGCTTATGAAGTGAGCTCGCGCGACACACTTCGCTGATCCAGGCAATTTCCGTCGTAGTCAGAACTGGATAGGGGGCAAGACTCCTCTCGATGCTGTATTTGTGCCACCTCCAGTACACGAATTGCATCGTGCACTCGATGATTTCGAGAGATTTCTCCATACTGTGGACAATCTTCCTCCCCTCGTAAAAGTAGCATATATCCATGCACATTTTGAGACGATCCATCCATTTCTCGATGGTAACGGTCGTACATGACGCATCCTTATAGCACTCTATCTCTGGAAGGAGCAGATACTCGAAAAGCCAGTACTATTTCTCTCATCATACTTTAAGAAGTATCGAAGTACCTATTATGATCGACTTACAGATTATCGTGAAGATAGAGAAGAAAAGTGGGTACGATTTTTCCTCGAAGGTATCATAGAGACAGCAGAATCTGCCATACGTACAGTGAAGGCTATCACACTGATCCGAGAACGAGATATGATGAAGATCAGTAGTCTCAATAAAACATCAGGAGAGAGTGGTATGATGACGCTTCAGAGGCTTTTTTCTCAGCCTATTGTGACAGTCGGAACTATTCAGGATTGGACAGGATTTCGTACTCGTGCTGGAGCTCAGAAGCTCATAGATAGATTCGTCGAGCAGGGTATCCTCAGGATAAAAGATGAAACTAAAAAATATGGTCGCACCTACGTCTACCAGGACTATCTCGATATATTTCATAACACTCTCGGCTAAATATGACACGCAACGAATCCGAAACCAGATCCGAGCTCATCGATCCTGTACTCACGAGTGCTGGATGGGGAGTCGACTCGACGACTCGTATCCTCAGGGAGTATCATATCACCGATGGACGCATCGAGATCGGGGGAGTCCGTGGACGAGCCGAGATCGCCGACTATATCCTCGTGTCGAACGGACAGAAGGTGGCCGTCATAGAAGCGAAGCGAGAATCTCTCTCGGCACGTGAGTGAGTCATGCAGGCGAAGATCTATGCAGAGAAGCTCCATATCCGCTTCACCTATGCGACGAACGGTCATGAGATCTATGAGATCGATATGAAGTCGTGAGAAGAGCGGATGATACCTACTTTTCCGACTCCTTCTGAACTGACAACAAGACTCGATGAAGAGTACGACGAGTGGAGAGAGAGATTCCGAGCCGTACCATTCGAGAGTATCGGCGGATCGAAGTGAGTGAGATACTATCAGGAACTCGCGGTGGCGAAGTCACTCGATGCCGTCGCTAAGTCACAAGACAGGATACTTCTCACACTTGCGACAGGAACAGGCAAGACATTTATCAGTTTCCAGATAGCATGGAAGCTCTACCAGTCACGGTGGAATATCACTCGTGACGGGACTCGCCGTCCTCGTATATTATTTCTCGCAGATCGCAATATCCTGGCAGATCAGGCATTTAACTCATTTTCTGCATTTCCAGAGGATGCACTCGTGCGGATCAATCCTCGTGATATCGCAAAAAATTGAAGTGTACCCAAAAATGGAAGTATATTCTTCACGATATTTCAGACATTCATGAGTGGTCCGACGGATGAAGCAGGGAATCCGACACCGTATTTCTGAGAGTATGAGCGAGACTTCTTCGACTTCATCATCATCGATGAGTGTCACCGAGGAGGTGCCAAGGATGAGTCACAGTGGCGATCTATTCTCGAATATTTCTCCCCTGCGACACAGCTCGGACTCACTGCTACTCCGAAGAAGGCGAATAATCTGGAGACATATCGATATTTCGGGAATCCTGTCTATACCTACTCTCTGAAGGATGGGATCAACGATGGATTCCTCACACCGTTCAAAGTGAAACGCATCCAGACAACGCTCGATACCTACCAGTTCGTCGGAGATGATGAAGTCGTCGAGTGAGAAATAGATGCAGGAAAAGTCTATGAAGAAAAGGAATTCAATCATACGAGCGGTATCGAGATCGATGCACGAGAGCGGAAGCGTGTCGAGCTGATGATGCGAGAGATAGACGAGAGTGAGAAGACGATAGTATTCTGTGCGAATCAGGCTCATGCGGCTCTCGTACGAGACCTCATCAACCAAGTGAAACAAAACAAAAATCCACTCTATTGTGTCCGTGTGACGGCATTCGATGGACTCATGGGAGAGATGTATCTCAGGGATTTCCAGAACAATGAGAAAACCATCCCAACCATACTCACGACTTCCCAGAAACTCTCGACTGGAGTCGATGCTCGCAATGTCCGCAATATCGTACTCCTTCGACCGGTGAACTCTATGATAGAGTTCAAGCAGATCATAGGGCGTGGAACTCGTCTTTTCGAAGGGAAGACCTACTTCACGATACTCGACTTCGTGGGCGCATCGTACCAATTCGAAGATCCAGAGTGGGATGGAGATCCGGTCTCGACTGAGGAGATCCGAGAAGCAGATCAGAGAATAGATGAGAAAATCACCTTAAAATGAGACGATGAAAAAGCTCTATGAGGAAATAGAGAATGAAGCGAGTGATGAGAAAATCCAAAAACCATAAGAGTAAAACTCCGAGACGGGAAAGAGCTCGAGATCGACTCGATGATGGCGACATCATTCTGGAGTCCAGAGGGTAGGCCTCTCTCCGATCAAGAATTCCTCAATAGTATGTTCGAGAAGATGCCAGAATTTTTCAGGTCCGAATCAGAATTGCGAAAGCTCTGGTCTAATCCTCTCACACGAGTGAGCTTCCTCGACAAGATCCGAGAGCTCGGATTCGATAAGTGAGCCCTCGATACTCTGACAGAGATGATCCATGCAGAGAAGAGTGATCTCTTCGATGTACTCGCATATTACAATTTCCAGATTGCTATCGTATCACGCATCGATAGAGTCCAGAAGACTCGAGAAAGATTCTCACATATCGAAAATGAGAAAGAGCGAGAATTTCTCGAATTTGTCCTGAATCGATATGTCGAGTCGTGATGGGAAGAGCTCTCATCTGAGAGATTACCACAGCTTCTGAGACTCCAATATGGTGCGTCGATCGCAGATGCACAGAAGTATCTCGGCAAGGCAGAATCTATTAGGCAGAAATTTTTTCACCTCCAAAAAGAACTCTATCAAGTATAATACTCTCTATGTCTACTTGGCTCATGAAATCCGAACCCTCCGAATACTCGATAGATCACTTGAAAAAGGATGGGTCGTCGAGCTGGTATGGCGTACGTAACTATCTCGCTCGCAACTATATGCGAGACCATATGCACGTTGGAGATCGAGTTCTCTTCTATCACTCATCATGTAGAGAAGTAGGAGTCTCTGGGATTGCGAAGGTTTCTTCAGTTCCTCATGCAGATGAGACGCAGTTCATAGTATGAGACAAGCACTATGATCCGAAATCGACCCGAGAGAAGCCGATATGGCAGTGTGTGGATGTCGAGTTCGTAGATAAATACCAGAAAGTCATCACTCTTACCCAATTGCGTGCAACTCCATGACTGGAGAAGATGAAGATTCTCGAGAAGTGAAATCGTCTCTCGATCACACCAGTGACAGAAGAGGAATATGCTCTCATAGTGAGTCTAATATAAGTCTTGCTTCAGATTTCTCATATTTTTCGAATGCACTCGCATCGCCAACTTGTATCTGCGCATTGACGGCAATATATGGTTGTCCTTCCTTGGAGATCCACTTTTTATGGACTGGTCGTACAGAGAGCTCGAGCCTATATCGCGCTCGAAAATAGCCTTGTACATACTGCCTTGTATCACGAGTG
>JAYTYQ010000066.1:0-8610 GCA_043742285.1 Candidatus Altimarinota bacterium | reverse complement strand
ATATACATAGTATCTCATACTTTGAGAATATCAAATTATTCTAATATAATATTTTGAAAATATCTAATCTTATGAAGAAATCAAAAAAGACAATCGCTCGGTAAAGGAACTCTAGGCATTTAGTATGATCTTCTCGAAAAAATCACTTGCACTCATCCATACGACACCATCTTCTGACGTATTGCCATCACCATCATAGAGAGATACTACATATCGTGGCCATCCATCTCTGAGCGAGAGAAATGGAGAGAGTTCTCTTTTCCAAGTTTCTTTATCATTGTATTTCAGCATACATTGGATATAGAGTTTTTTACCATTTTTCTCTGCTACGAAGTCGATTTCTTTTTTCTCGATCTCCCCGATATATACTTCCCATCCCGCCTTACGGAGTTCTATATAGACGAGATTTTCTAGGATACCATCCATATCTTGCTCCTTATATCCTCAGGAAAGACGATGGCGAATACCAAGATCAGTAAAAAAATATTTTTCTCATATCTCAAAAGTTCTCTTACCGAGGATATCATATCTCTGGACTTTATGGATTATGTAGGCATTCTGTGCATAAGAGAGATAATTGAGGATCACCTGTGGTGTCAGATTCATTTTCTGAGACTTGAGATACTTGGAGATGGAGTGTGCTGAGAAGAGATCCCCGATGTGATCTGCCATATACCGGAGAAGTCGACGAAAGAAGTCGATATTTCGTATACCATATCGAGTGACGATATCTCTGAGTACTATACTATCGATGATATCGTGGAAGTATCCTGCTATCTTCTCATCATCCCAGGAGAAATTCACAAGATAGGGCATACCACCATACTTGGCGTACTGCTCTAGTGCCATCCTATCTGGCGATAGTCTATGAAACACACAAAACTCTCTATACGAAAGAGGCCATATCTCGAACTGACGATACCGACCCGAGAGAAATGTAGCAAGCTCAGAGGAGAGGAGTGATGCATTTGATCCCGTGATATGGATATCATGACCTCACTCTGCGAGGAGTTTTCGTACCACTCGTTCCCATCCAGATATTTCTTGTATCTCGTCGAGAAATATATATTTCTTCTCATGAAGCATCTCATAGAGCTCACCCTGAGTCGGTGGATCGATCGACTCTTCACTATTCCAATAGATACACTCATCCGCACTACTCATATCGCGTGAGATATGCCGCATGATCAGCTTCAGAATCTGACTCTTACCGCTTCGACGTTCTCCTGCATAGACCTTCACGAGTCAAGGCTGTCATATCCAGGGGAGTATATGATCCATATAGAGTGGTCGGGGAATAATAGTTTCTATCATGATAGAAGAAATTATAAAAATATGGATTTCATCTATCATATATTATTTCTCTCGGAAATCAAAAAAGAAAATCCCTCGCGCGGAGACCACTATAGACACTATGCTTACCTTCTTCTCGCTATCTCTTCCTCTATCTTCTTGAGCTCACGCATGAGGTCAGCGTCTGAGAGTGATGTGACACTCCGATTCGAGCCACACCACCGAGCGAAGTCCTTGCGTCTCGCATCCATCCAGGTATCGCGATCCCCAAGTCGGATGAGTCTCATACTCTGTGCAAGTGAGAGATATATGATGAGGACGATAGCCATAGCTCATAGAGTCTCTGTCGGCATACGAGAATAGTTCTCTATTCCACCCATGATATCTGCGAGTCGATCTCGCTCACGGTCGTATATACCAGATAGGAGTGGCTTCGCGATAGTCATGAGTCACTGTACCTTCGTGATAGACCAGGGAGCATCGAGGAGTCGCTGGAGCTCTATGATATCTGTGATACTCTTCGGAAGATTCTCGAGATATCTCATGAGCTTCGCAGGAGCGATCAGTCCAGCTTCGACTTTCTTCATCATATCACCCCGACTGATACCAGCTCAGACGACCGCTACTGGTGTGGCTGTCTGTATCGCGAGCTCGACTGCGAGAAGAGTCGCTCCTACTACACTCCATACTCACTTCATTCATATGAGTGGGGAGGGTGGCTTAGAGGATAGTATCATCTTAATTGTCCATAGACTCTATGCTATCATTGTCTCTATAAAAAAGCAAAATTCCCCCCTAAAAAGCGATCTAAAAGGAGATACTACCGCCATATCTCCCAAAAATTATGTATATATGCATATTCTTCTCGAAATGTTGGATTTTCTTTCTGGAAAGCATGTATTCATCGACTATCTTCAGACTTTGGAGTGTTTCTATATTTACACTCTATTGCTCGTAGCTCATGTTCGATGACTATGTCTACTTCGTATTGCTCATTTTTGGTTCGCCAGAACCTCAGCTCACTCGTATTTTTTCATCGCTTTACGAGCTCTGTGAAGATGAAGTTTTCGAATAAGGTACCAAACTCACTTGGAGAAAAATCAAAACGACGAATAAAAATATTACGACATCCTGGATCATAGAAGTAGAGCTTCGGTGCACGAGAGAGTTCCTTGAGCTTATTATGAAAAAATGGTACTACCTGAAAACAGATATATATTTCTTCGAGTATAGCTACAAATCTCTTGATCGTGGGTCATGTGAGATGTGTGAGTGTCCCAAGTTCTGCATAGGAGAGAGTATTGCCGAGACGAAATGCAAGTTGCCTGAATAATTCCTTAAACTCTGTCAGACGATCCGTATAGAGGACGATATCTCTATTGAACCAATAGTCAAATATTCCCTCCAGAACCTCCTGTTTGCTCCGTATATCACTCGAGAGTACGACTTCCGGATATCCTCACCAGATCATGAACTCTTCTAGATAGCTCGCGAGCTTATTTTTATGGAGTGGATTATCATAATATCGATCTATGTCACTTATGTTATATATCTCTCATCTCCATAATAGAAACTCATCGAAGTCTAGGGGATACATCGTGTAGACCCTTTTTCTTCAAGCAAAAGACTCATGTATATTCTTATTGATCTCTATACTATTGGATCCACTAGCGATCACCTTGACCCATGGGAGATCATCATAGATGAGCTTCAGGATAGTATCGATCTTCGCTATCTTCTGGAACTCATCGAGAAATAGATACAGTGTACCATCCCCATCATACTGGGAACGGAGAAATACTGTCAGCGTAGAGAGATCTCGAAACAAAGTATGGTATTCGAAATTCTCGAGATTGAGCCACGTTTTATTCTCCTTCGGGAGGCTATCATACATCATTCGAAGAAATGTCGTCTTACCCACCTGACGTGGTCCGATGATGAAGCTGATATGTCGAGAATGGAGTATCGACTCGGCTGAATCAAATATTTTTCTATATTTCATATTATAAAAGTTATAACTAATCTAAAGAGCAGTATATATGAGTTCATATAAAAATCAAAAATAAAATCTCCCGTGAAGGGAGAGTACTAGAGAGTCCACTGGACTCAGGATTTATTTCATTTTTTTATTTCTGTAAGGAATTCACTTTCTTTCTTATGTTCGAGAATCATCTCAAGATAGAGGCTAAATGCATTTCATACTGTCGTCTTTCCGCTAAACCCAGGGAATGCTACTTCTACTGGAGTTGTATCAGCGAGAAGTCCCTGGAACAGGATATTTTCTTCTGAGGGGATCCACTTGTTTGAGCTCATCCCGAGTACCTCTGTTTTTATCCATTTTCCTGGTGCGACGATCGGTTTCCCACTGATCATTCGATCGAGTAATCATTCGATATATGATTGTTTTTTCGGGTCTTTTGTGATCATCGGTATATATTCTCGAAATCACTTCTCTCATCGCTGAAGATTGAGCATCTTCGATCGAGATTCAAGGAAAAAATCATCGATGATCATCTGTCATGTGCGGTTTCTGATGATTTCGTGAATCGATGAGAAATTTGGATTATTTGTATCGAGAGTTCGAGCATATGTGACGATTCCTTCAATAAGTCTTCCTTTTTCTCCATCAAATGCCGTCCCATCCACTCCACCAGAAAGAATAGCGAGTAAGTGGATCTTCAGAAGAATCTCCTTTCATCATACCTCCGCCACTTTCCCTCTACTTCCAAACATCGACTCACCATGCAGATATTTCCTTACTATACTTTCTACTTCACGCTGAAGCTTCCCTTCATAGAGGGATACTTTTTTATTCCAATCATCCACATCTCTTCCCATGGCAGACCGCATCCAATCCCAAGGATTTGTCCCGAAATTTACGGTCGACTGAAAGAGATTCACCTCTGGAATAGTGCCGATATACTGACTAAACGGTGTCGGTATCTCGATACGAGGAATCCCGATATCGAGATCATCACTCGCGGTATCATTCATCTCTGCGAGTTTTTGTCATCACTTGTTGAAGAGGTCGAGATACTCAGTAATATTGAAGACTCATAGATTTGAAGCGAGATGTCCTGTCGTAGACTTTCCATCGGTATAGAGACTCCCGAATCCATCATCAAACATATATTGCCACTTTTTCCGATTCATCTCGAGGAGTGTCGCTGCTTCTTTGCCTCCGAGTATCATGGTTCCTCCGAGAGCCATACCCGCAATCGGTCTCATATATATGGGTATAGGGAGCTTCGCCCCTATACGAGTGGCTGTGACGAGCTTATTTCCGGTCGTGAATAAGGCTATATCTGAAACTCCCTGAAGAAACGTAGAGGCATCTTGGTATTTCGAAAAATGACTAAAGAATACCGGGAAAAAAATAAGTTCTCCCATATTTCGTCCGAGGATTTTTACAAGACCCTGGATCCGATCTCCCCATGTTTTTCCAGAAGGAAGATTCTCCATTTTCGCGAGAATGGTCTCTTTTGCTGTCTCGAATTCACTTCTCGAGAGAATATTCTCAGGATGTTGTCTACGAAACTCATCAGAGCTCATATTTCCGAGAGATCTCTTTGTTTCCGCTAGCGCACGTTCTTCTGGTGAATAGAATCCTCCTTCTCTAGGATTGTGGGTATATCCATTTTTTTCGAGGATTTTCAGAAGACTTGATCGTATTGATTCCTTGGTTCACTTATAAGTGTCGCTGAGTGATACGACTTCCATCCTTCCTGTTGTCGTATTTCGTATTGTGATTTTCGTGACGATGAATTCTACTCATCTCTTCACTCATGTACTGAGAGTCCAGAGGCTATGGGCAGATATAGCAGTTGTAAGGGTAGCTGGAAGATACGATATGATCACACTTCCATCGAAGAGGGATTCTGTCGTGACCTCTTTTTCGAGTCATGCGAGCCCCTTTCTCGTATCAGTCTTGATCTGATCGGTAGATGGACGTGGGAGAAGAATATTATTCCATCACTCGATGAGATTTACAGAAGAGAGAAGTTCTCCTTTTCTCGAATAGGTATTGAGCATTCCTTCAGCAGTAATGCTCGCTGTATCTATATTTTTGATATCGAAACCAGGAGTCCTCGTGATCGAGAGTATGAGCTTCCGTCGAGTTTCGCGATACTCTGGACTGTATCGCTCGAGAGGAGGGAGTTCCCCCTGAGGATACCCAGATATCGGCTCCATCCGAGACATATAAAAATCCACGAGCTTCCAGAGCTCACTATATTGTTCACTGATCTCATATTTCTTCGCATGAAAAATATCAGCTGGTCTTGTGAGGAGGGTTCGAGCATCGAGAGATGTAGAGGGTTTTTCAGTCATGATATATGTATTTGTGTTTAGGGAGAAGGGATTTTATTTTTTTGCCATAGCCTTTCCGAGAGTCTCGAGAAGGGCTGTGAGCGTGGATACACGGATACCAGATCCATCAGGCATTGTGATATAGATCCCTGCTTTAGTCCAAGTATTTGGTATTTTGCTATTCAGAGTATGCAGGGTTCACATATGTGTGCTGATTTCTCCATGAAGACGACCTACCTCTGCTTCTACCTGACGAATTTGCTCTTTTACTCCGAGATTAAGAGGAGTTTTCGACTCAAGCTTTTGTCTCGTAGTAGAATCATTCAGAGTTCCAGTAGCATCGATTACAAGTTCTCTGTTGATATTATTATACTTCCCTTCAAGTGTTCACTTAGTTGTCGTCGCATTAGTTTTTTTTGTATTCAATGCCTGCACTTCCCATGTGAGTTTTCTTACTTTCTCTTCAGCTGCATCGAATCTCTGATCAGCATCGAGTGTTGCTTGATTCAGAGTATTTGGTCAGCCCGTATAGTTTGTAACAGTCATGTGAACTGTTCGTATATGTGACACTTCTTTTCTTGCTGTTGCGAGCTCTGCTTCTTCTTTTGCGATAGCAGCATCGATATCTTTCAGTGTATGAGTTGCTTCTGTGTATTCTTTCTCATCTCGAAGTCGCGCTTCGAGTGCTTTCTTTGCAGTTTGGAGTTTCGGAAGTTCTCCTTCCTTTGCTTCGATCTGAGCTTCGAGATCTCGGATTTCTTCGAGAGGTACTTTTGCAGTAGGATTCACTTCATAAGTATCAGATCATACCATGAACTTCTCTGATTTCATATCGAGTCCTGCCTGACTGACACGAGTTCGTAGATCTCATGCAGAGGCTGTTGATACTGGCTTACCTCTGAGCTTTCCCCACCGAGTAGGGTCTTTCTCTCAGCGGATTGCAAGTTCGAGGTTTCTCTGCCATGGCTCAAGTGCTACCCTATCCTTTACACTATTTCCTGTCGATGCTGGTTTCTGTCAGAGTGTCTCGATAAATCGAGCTACACGATTCTGATACTCAGCACTTCTCGCTGGATCGGCCTCTGCCCTCACTTCATCTATGAAGTCCTTCGGTACTGGATCGGTATTTCCGAGTACAGGACCAGGTCGAGTCCCTTGAGTCACTTCTTGGTTATAAAGCTCACGAAGTATCCCATCGAATCCTGCCTTTTCGAGAGGCTTCGTCATGTCGAGTTCTCTATATGCGGCTGTACTCTCTGGTCCAGCTGTAGGCGAGGTAGGAGATCAGGTAGGAGCGACTCATGGAGTAGATGGAGATCAGCCGAACACAGGTCTCCCTCTGGCAGCACCAGCGACTCAGCCACTTATAGTAGCGACTCATGGCATACCTGTAGCAAGATCTATTACAAGTCATGCAGTAGCTCATGTAACGGCTCGGGCGACTCGTCATTTGAATCCATCTCATGCAGCAGCTGTCGTTACTGTTGCCTTTGTTCCTCACCATCATTTTCTTACTCCTGTGGCTATAGCTCATGCGACCGCTGCTCATGTAGCTCATAATGTCTTCGAGAGTATCCACTTTCCTCACTGATATACTAGGATAGCTCCTATGACTCATACTGCTGCGACTCCACCTACTGTGAGTAGAGCTTTTTTCATGAAATCTTCTCAGAGGAATTTTTCTATCATTCCAGCTTGGATTTCAGGTTTTACGACAGCTTCGGCAAGTCACTTCAGCATAGAATTGATGACTTTTCTTTTTTCTTCCACGCTTGCGAATGTCGTCCTCTCCCCCCAGAATGGATAAGTACCAGATCATACTGCACGTGTATCGAAACTCTTCGTATCCTGAGCAGCTTCTCACTCGAGCCATGATATAAATGCGAGATTGAAAGTTCGTGATTGATATATTGCGTCACCAATATCTGATTGGGCTCATGGTTCAAGGCCAGGCACTTTCGCTATCGCGCGACGAAGTGTAGAGAGATACTCTTTATAGTTCACCTCACCTGGAGATCCGAATGCTGTACTTACTGCTGTACGAGCAGCTCATGCAGAGACAGTGATGGCTTCCGGTACTTTTTTTGTTTTTTTAGGATCAATTTGTGGTTCTGGTACTGAATTAGCCTGAGGAGGATTTTTCTCTGCTTCTTGTAGAAGGCTTTCGAGAGCATTATAAGTAGTATCTCCGATGGTTGCCTTTTGTGTTGTTATAGCCGCACGAAGCTTGGCCTTCTCATCGGGCGTGAGTCACTTCATATCATCGACGGTGACTTCAGGACTCGATAAGACACGACCTACTCATGCTGCATCATGATTATTTGCGAGTTCATTTTTGATCGCTTCTCGCTGAGCAGATTCTACTTTGGTAGCCATATTTTATAGGGTTAGTGATATTTGTATTTATGATTTGTGAATATTATTTGTAAGATCTTTGAGAGTCTTATTTTTCCACGTTGCTTCTGGATATTTCGTCTTAAATACATCGAGCATATCGACTCATTCTTTCTTATTTGCAGATGATGCAGAGAGTGGAGTATTGATTCCTATATAGCTTCGTATCACTCGCTTCATGAGATATCGGCTTGCTGTATCGGGGATATCACCATTCGTGGGAAGTAAGCTCTTCACTTCATCAGAGAATATAGATTGATCATGATCGGCTGTATAGATGATCTTATCGAGAGTGATATTTTGAAGAGAGTCCTTATGGACCACTGTGAGGTACGTATTTAGATCTGCATTCTGAGTTTGTTTTCCAGGTTTCTTTGAGAAATTCATGATATCGTCAGTGAGAGATTTATCCCCTTGGACGAGTGTGATTCATTTTTTCTGAACTTCACTGAGATTCGATATATCCAGAGTGCTTGAAGGGGCAGCAGCTGGCGTTGCCGCTGGGGCTACTGGTGCTCATGCTGCTGGAGAGGTAGTAGTTGCTGGAGTAGCTGGTTTAGTACTTCCCCCATCGAAGAGTTTTTCTATTCTACTGAATATATCCGAGCCACTATT
>JAYTYQ010000065.1:0-6945 GCA_043742285.1 Candidatus Altimarinota bacterium | reverse complement strand
GTACCGAAGAGGAGTGCGAGGGTGAATCCCTTCAGACTCTCAGGACCGAAGAGGAACATCGCGAGAACGACGATGAAGATCGTGAGAGAGGTGAATATCGATCGACGCATTGTATCGTGGATCGCCTTATCAATCATCTCATCAAAGTGGAGCTTCTTATTCACCGCTTCATGAAGCGTCGAACGAATACGATCCATGACGACGATGGTATCATTGATCGAGTAGCCGAGAATCGTGAGCATTGCCGTGAGGAGGAATGTATCGATCTTGAACTGAGGGAAGAAGTATGATGCGATCACATAGAGTCCGAATGCTATGAGGATATCATGGATGAGTGAGACGCCCGTCACGACGGCAAATGGCCAACTTGCAATTCCTTGGATCGATCCACGGAAGGCGTACTGGATATAGAGCGAGATAGCGATAATAGCGAGCGTCAGAGTGATATACGCAGACTTCTTGATATATGCCCCGAACGATTCTCCGATATTGACGTAGCGTGATTGGGTGATCTTTGCTCATTGATACTCAGCAAGCTTGCCTGTGAGCTTCGCAGCAAATTCACTCTTGAGTTTCTCGATTGCATTCTCGGTTCCTCACTCAGGACTCGTGAATCCGGCCTCGACGACGAAAGAACTTGTTCCTATAATTCCATAGACCGTTATATCGTTCACGATTTCTTTACCATTGTAGAGAACTTCTTTTTTGAGCGTTTCAGCCAGTTGTTTTGCCGCGACTTGAGTTGTCGTAGTATCAGCCCCATTTGTACTATATTCGATCTGAATACCCCCTGTCATATCGATCCCGAGATTGAGTTTCAGGAGGAATGGGGCTGCAAGAGAAATAACCGAGAGAATGATCGCTACCGTGTAGAACTTGAATCGGTTTTTGGTAAAGGAGAACATAGAAGAAGAGTTAACAACGAAAAGATAAAAGTGAAAAACTGAGAGCGATGTGACACCGAAAAAGATGGAAAATAGAACAAGAGCGAGCGCAGAACAAAATCCACCCATTTATACGATGAAGAACATAAAAGTCAAAAGAAACCTCAGTAATTACCTTGCAGATTCCTCTCTCTTAGGCTATAATCACTTTATTAAAAAGTTAGCAGTTACATGCAATACAAAATCCCCATCCAGATCGAAAATGAAGACACGATTGTCGCAGGACTCTCACTCAGACAGCTTGCTATCATGATGCTCTGGGGAGGGATGGCGTATGGTATCTTTCAGAAGCTTTCTCTCGGTGTTGGCTCGACATTTGCCATCATCGTTGCAGCTCCTATTGGTCTCATTGGTGTCATCATCGCACTCATCAAGATTGCCGAGATGACATTCCTCCCGATTGTACTGAGCACTATCCGTCTCTCACTCAATGCAAAATCTCGAATCTGGTCCGTCGGAACGGATAGCTATAGCGATCTCGATGTTGGATACGTCACGCTTCCTCTGCAGAAAGCCCAAGCTGAGAGCAACAAATCCCTCGAATCGCGTATGAATGAAGATGACCAAGTGAATGAAAAAATTCTCAAACTCTAAACACTCCTCCCCCATGTCCGATACCGATACAAAATCTGTAAAAACTGGTAAAAAACCACAGAAAGACTCGAGTACACAACGCTATCTCCCATTTTCTGAGATTCGTGACAATGTCATCATCATGAAGGATGGCTCTTCTCGAATGGCACTGAAGGTTCACGCTATGAACTTCAATCTCAAGAGTACTGAAGAGCAGGATGCGATATTGATCTCCTATCAGCGATTTCTGAATTCTCTGAATTTCCCGATCCAGATAATCATCCGTTCACTGAAGGTCGATATCGAGTCCTATATCAATCGTCTCAAGAATCTCGCGCTCAAGCAACAGAACTCTCTTCTCCAAGAACAGACGTACAAATATATCGACTTCCTCATGAATCTTGTGGATCTCGCTCAGATCATGAAAAAGGAGTTCTATATCATCGTTCCGTTCGACTATGAGAACAATGAGAGCGTCAAGACGACCAATATGTTCTGATTATTTCGAACCTTTTGGTCCGCTCTCTCACAGGAAGAGTCAGTTGCGGATATACGATCCAATCGTGTCCGACTCGATCAACTCAAGAGATGAAACTATGAACGTGTCACAACGATCAAGATGAGTCTCGAGGCGGTAGGACTCAAGGCGGAACCACTCCAAAAAGAGGATCTCATCAAGCTCATCTACAACTACTACAATCCCCGTCTGAGAACGGAGAATAATCTCAAGAGTGAGAGTGAGAATCTGAATCTCGGGTAGATGATTGGAATGCTCGAAGTTTGAAGTCTTGGAACGTTAGAATCTTTGTTTTTTTACTCTCCCTTGAGAAAGTGCACGACAGGAATCTAATATCGCATATCCAAAATAAAAAACCTCCTTTCAGAAATAAAGAGGAGGGTTTTCGATACTACAGATTGAATCTAGAAGGGAATATCTTCGATTGAGATATCCTCTTCGACTTTTGGCTTGGATTTGCGAGGCTTCTCCTCATCGTGTTGTACCGACTCATTCGCAGATGCCGATGATGACGAGGATCCATACGATCCACCTTCTTGACCAGCAGGTGATGAGAGGAGAATCACGTTCTCTGAGACGATCTCGGTCTTGTATCGCTTCACGCCTGCTGTATCATCCCAACTTCGCGTCTTGAGATAGCCTTCGACGTAGACTTTTTTCCCCTTATGCATATATTGCTCTGCTATGTCAGCGAGACCTCTCCATGCCACGCAATTATGAAACTCAGTATCTTCTTGGAGAACTCCATTGGCATCCTTCCATCGACGGTTGGTAGCGACAGAGAAGGTCGCGACTTTTTGCCCATTGGGCGTCTCTCGAATCTCAGGTTCTGCTGTCAGGTTACCGATGACTTGGACTTTGTTGAGAGAATTGCTCATAGATTCGAATGATTACGAATAAGTGAGAAGATCATATGATTTTTTCGAAAATGTACAAGATGATTTTGTATTGCTTCTTTCATTTTCTATTTCAAAAAACAAAATAGGAAAGAGTGAAGAGATTTCCCTGAGCTTTTCTCTGCAAAATTTGCTTCTTTTCTGCCTTTCACATAGAATGAGAGTGTGTATAACTCTCTCTATGTCGAATAAGATCAAAAGAAAAAAAGTCCTCATCATGACCGCAACAGGAGCCTATAATCTCGGTGATGAGATTATTCTAGCCGAAGAGCTCAAGTTCCTCCAGAATCACTACGGAGATATGGCAGAATTTACGGTATTTAGCTATGACAAGAAGAGTGCTCTCGTCTATGATCCGACGGTAAAATTTGTCTCATATTTTCCAAATAATTTTTTCGACCACTTTTTCGCAAATATTGGGTATTTTTTCAAGAATGTCTGGCTCATCTATCGTGCGGATATTCTCATCATTGGTGGAGGAGGAATCCTTTTCGATAATGAACCGGATGTCAGTTTTGATATGCTTCTCTGGCAGTGGTATTTTCGTACGAAAATTGCTCGAATCGGGGGAACTACGATCGTGTACCTTGGCATCAGCCTAGAACTGAAAAATACGAAAAATAAGATGAAGCTCTCCAAAATATTCAAACGGTGAGACTTCATCATACTCCGCGATGGGAAGAGCTATGGCATCATGGAAGCTCTCGAGATTCCATGCTCGATCATTCCTGATCTTGCCTTTCTCTATGAGCCTACGAAGGCTGAGAAGCTTCCAGAGAAAAAACGAGTTGGCATCTCGGTTCGTTGAGGATTTCTCTGAGATACTGAGATCGTCATCACAGAGATTTATGCCTATCTCGAGCGCAATGGCTATGATCCAATCTTCATCGTTCATACTGTGGCAGGAAGTGAAGCACAGAATGATTCTCTCTTCATCAAGCGTATCATGACGGGGAAGACCTATAATATCACGGGATCATTGGAACAAACCCTCAAAGTCTATCCGACTCTTCACTCGGTTATCGGGATGCGATTCCACTCTGGAGTCTTTGCTTGCATTCATGATATACCATTCCTCATGATCTCCTATTGACCCAAGACGGATGAGCTCATCAAGCTCCTTGAGTTCGAAGAGTTTGTCATTCGACCCGAAGCACTCAATATGGAACGATTTGTCCAGCTCTGGAATCACCTTGAGTCGAACTATGATTCGCGAAAAGAGCATATGAGACGCAAACATGAATTGATCCGAAAAGATCTCGTGCAAAAACTCGAAACCCTCTAAAATATATCTTCATTAATCTTCTCTCATATGAACTGGAACGATCTCAAGAACAAAGCTTCCCCATACCTCGAAAGAGTCAATCCCTATATTGAAAAGGGGAAGACCTATGGCGCCAAAGCTATCGACTTCACACAGAAACAACTCCAAAATACACCCATCGTTCTCAAGAATGTCAGCGAATATGAGTCGATACTTGCGCTCTCAAAGCGATTCATCCTCATGGCGTATACTGAAGAAGATGCACCTTCACAGGAGATGCTTCTCTGGAGTCCAGTATGGTCCACACTTGCGTGGTCAGATAATGCTTCGATACGATTCTTCTCTGTCCAATCTGCTCCTGAGATCGCTCAGCATCTGGGCGTGAACACATCCGTCGATATGCGAGTCTATTATGGATGAGGCGAGACCTGACACTTCACGGATGTAGAATCGATCAAAAAGTGGTGGAAGGATCGCTGCTATCTCAAAGAATGAAATAGTGATGATCTGAAGTGATAGAAAAATGAACTCTCTTGCAAAAGAAAAAATCCCAACCTACAAATTCTCATTACTCACTTCACGCTCTTGTCGCCCCAATGTATCAATAATGTAACTATATGATTACTATAGCCCCCATCGATCTCCTCTTCCTCATCCTTGCTATCATGGCAATACCCATCGGGATTCTCTTTTCGATGATTCTCTGGCGTATCTATAGTATGTTGGATCGTGTCGAGCAACTTCTCGATGTTGGCATGAAGCTCGTCAATATCGTCCAGAATGTGGATAAAATCCCCATGATGATCATCAATAAGATACTCGGAAAGTAATTCATAATGTGAAATAAATATTTGACAAAAGAGAGAGAGAGAGAGAGAGAGAGAGAGAGAGAGAGTTATACTAGAATTGCTTTACTATTATAACTCTTTTTTCTATGAATGATTTAAAGGTTTGAGACAACGTATCGTATGAATTTACAACGTCTCCCAAGGCTGTTTGAGAAACAGAAAAATTTCCATGATCGAGAACAGCTATGGCTCGTATTGTTGGACGCGTACACGATATTACCGAGGATGGAGTAGTGACTATTTGTCCTGTCCAAACACATCCTTTCACAAATATAGTGAAATAGATATACCAGAGAGTGCCGTAAGGCACTTTTTTGTTTCTCTGTTTTTCTCTGCTGCTTGGTCTAGAGATTTGCTCGTATAGTAAGAAGTTTCTCTTTGAAATCAAGGGGGGTTTCTCGGAAGTTTTGTGGAGTCAGCTTGTACCAATATTCTACTGCTTGAAATGGTGTCTTGATCTGTATACCTTGACCAGCTCCTCCTCCTCCTCCTCCTCCTCCTCCTTTGTTCCCTATCTCTCTCATGAGTGATGTATGGGTACGTTCGAGGTTATAGATCACGAGGAAACTCAGGAGGTCGGTATTCATCTCTCACTTGTTGGTATAGGCATGTATCTTGAGTGTGTTGTTTTTCACTGTACCATTGACACGTTCTACCATTCCGTTGGTTTGTGGGGTATAGGGTTGTGTGAGTCTGTGGTCAATCTTGTATACCTGGCATATGTGATCAAATGCTCCTGTGAGATCTCCATGAGGCGTACCAGACTTATTTCCCTTATGATTTCTGAGTGTATATTCTTTGCCATTATCTGTGAGGATTTTTTGAATATGGAATGGGAAGAATGCGATAGCTGATTCAAGAAATATTGCAGCTGTAGTTGCCCTTTTGTCAGTATGAAGTTCCAGATAGATGAGCCTGGTGGCTCGATCTATAGCGATGTGGATATAGTATTTCTGTCCATCTATGACGGGTCAATAAGTGATATCTATATGGAGAAACCCCGGTTCATATTTTTTGAATTTTCCACTGATTCGTTTTCCAGCCTCTTTTCTCTCCCTAATGAGTCACCAAGACTTGAGATGGTAATATGCAGTACTCCGAGGAAAGATGCATTCTCTCTTTTGGAGCATCTCAAGGATATCTCATACTTCCATTCTTTCCGTCTTGTAGAGATAGTGAAGTAGATACAGCTCTTCAAACTCATATTTGCGGTGGGGATGGATCGGAGCGGAGCTTGTACTCGAAAGATTACCAGTACGCTCAAGGTGATGATGCCAATGAAGTACGGTTGTATGAGATACTTGGTATCTCTGAGCTACCTGTATAGAGTTCCTGCATCTACCATAATCCTCGGTCATGATACTACGTAAATGTCCTTGGGTTTTATTCTTTTTTGAATATGATACTGTCATAGAAAAAGTGGGTTAAGTACTGTGATTTGTTCAAAATTCAGTATACCCACTTTTTCTATTTTATGAAGGAATGTTGTTGGACAGGACAGTTAACCATATACATCTATGAAAAAAATAATATTCTATATCGATGATCAATCATATGCTATACCTCAGCTTGTAGATGCTATCCCGAAAGATACAGACTATGAACTCGTATATGTACAGAGAATCTGTGATATACCAGAAAAGAAAGATTTTAGTCTCGTGATCCTCGATTTCTATCTCGATAAAGATAAGGCTACAGCTCTGGATATAGTACGATGATTTACCTGAAATACGATACTATCATTCTCTTCGAGTAAAGAAAAAAGGCTCTTCCGCATTTCCCTTTGGTAAAACTCACTATTACGTATACTCAATATAAGACCATTTATGGTCTTATATATTTTTATACTTATTATTATAGTATATGGAAAAAGAACTCTTCCTTCAGGCTCTCGGATTATCAT
>JAYTYQ010000064.1:0-1743 GCA_043742285.1 Candidatus Altimarinota bacterium | reverse complement strand
ACATTTTGTCCGAGAAGAGTGACTTCTTTGGTTCCATTTTTTACCACTTCTTCTATCTCACTCACGATCTGATCTTGTAGGCGACTCACTTCACGTCCGCGTGTATGTGGTACAATACAGAAGGTACAATAGTTATCACACCCCGTCTGGATGATCACATTGGCACTCGCGGGATTCTCTTGGAGTTGCTTGACTTGGAGATATTCGTTGAATTTGGCATCATTTCCAACTTCCTCTCCAGCTATCAAAGAGAGTATCTTTGTCACAAATGAAACCTCCTCGATGCGAAAGGTGAAATCAATCAGTGGAGAGCGTAGAAAAAGCTCATCATCATAGTTGCAAAGTGAATCTATCGAGCTAAGAAGTGTGATTTTTTCGGCATTTTTACGTTTGTAGTGATCATCCTTCATCTCTCTTGTCTCATGTCGAAGATAGCGTCGTGCTATACCTGATTTTCTTACCATACATCCAGTAATTCAAAATAACACATTCCTCTGTGTTTGTGTATCCGTCTTCTCTCCCTTGTGATACCTCGCAATCTCGTTCATGAATCCGAATACTCGATCCTCTCACTTCTGACGCACCGAACACGTATTCATGATGACAATATCTGCCTTCACTGGATCGACAACCTTGCGCAGTCCTGCCGACATGAGAATCATATGAATCTTCTCAGAGTCAGCATAGTTCATTTGACAACCAAATGTTTTTATATAAAATGTTTTTATAATCATTTTTATTCAATGAGTGAAAAATTGGAGGGGGGGGAGTGACAGTGAATTCTGAGAGGAAGTAGAGTCAATTTTAAAGGATTTTAATATTCCTGCTCAGACACCTGAGATCCAAAGGCTTCTTGTAACATTTCTAGCTCTAGAAAAAGAAAAGAGTTCTCTAGGAATGATATTCATGACAATAGGAACTTGATTTTGATTTGAGATGTGAGGATGAATGCCCGATCAAGTATCTTGGTATTGATCTTTCATAGCTTACTTACGTATGCGATGACACTGAGATACGGAGGGAGCGAGTAGGATCAGAACAGTACAGAGAAGAACAAATGATGCAATAAAGAAAGCAATGGAAGGATAAGTTGTAGTAGGCTAAGAAATTACTTTTGCACATCCATTCCTCGCCTACTGTATCGAAGAAGTGCTTTTTGTAAAGTGATGGAGAGTACAAAATGTGTGTACGAAAAGAAAAAGAATAGCGTTGTAAAATAGGTCTATGAGTATATAATATGCCAAGTGTTTTTAGAAAAGATTTAGGGAATCCTTTCTAGAACTAGCAAAGATAAGAATAAAAACTTTATACATCTTATAATTTCATACAATATATGGTATCTGGAGAACAGCTCGTAGCCATAGATATAGGCAGCTCAAAGATTAAGGCCGTCATCGGTGAATGGAATGAGGAGAAAAAGCTCCGAATCCTCGGTGTGGGTATTGCAGAATCTCGCGGAATCCGAAAAGGAAATATCCTCGATATGGAAGAATTCAAGAACAATCTCGATAGTGCTCTCGGTGATGCTGAGAAGATGACGGGAGAACAGGTCTCTCATATCTGTCTCGGTGTCTCATGAGTTCATATCGATATCACTCGTCGTTCCGGGATCATTGCGGTCGCAGGGATCGATGTCACAGAAGAGGATGTGAATCGTGCACTCGATATCAGTCAGAATGGGGTCGATCTCATGAATCGGAGCGTTCTGAAGGTGATTCCTGAGAGTTTCACTCTCGATCTCGA
>JAYTYQ010000063.1:0-5494 GCA_043742285.1 Candidatus Altimarinota bacterium | reverse complement strand
CCGAAATCGATGAGCCAGTCGGCAACGATGGCGATGCGCTTTGATTTAAGCATAATTTAATCTATTCTACTATATGAGTTATTCCTTCACATCATTTTGGAATACTATCTCCTACATGATTTGTAGAAAAATGATCAATGACATATGGACATTTATCATAACCACCTGCGTTTTTTCCTATAAATAGAGATATTCAAAGAAAAATAATAATAATGATTAATAAAAATAAAATCACATATTGTAATATCTTTGTCATTGTTTGTGACATAGGGTATATTTTTTATACAATCATAACTTGAGAGATTCTATTGTTTTCCTCTCATTATTCAATATTCTTTTCGTATGAAACAGATCAGACAAAAAAAAGAACAAACCCCCCTACCTCCCTTATCATGGGGGCTGCAAAGAATAGCCATTATCCATGATGCCTTCCTCTACCGTGGAGGAGGAGAGAGGCTCGTGACACTCATGGCGAAGTCTCTCCGTGCCGATCTCATATCAGGATTTTTCTCTGGATGAAGCTTCGATCCGAGAGAGCTCGGATTCGATGGAAGGATGATCGCACTCGGCACGCCTGTATTTCGAGAAGGATTTCGACATATGATCCTCAAGTGGAGATGTATGAGGAAATCGAAAATGCTTTCTGAGTATGATATTGTGATTTTCTCTGGCAATTGCCTCGACGCCCTCAGGCATGTACGAAAAGATGCAAAAAAAATATACTATTGTCATACTCCACCGAGATACTTATTTGATTTTCAGGACCAATATCTTTCCAAGATTCCGTTTTTTATTCGTCCCATTTTTCGTGCTATTTTTGCTCGTCATGCAGCAATCTATAGGAGACAACTGCAACAATTTGATACTATTTTTACCAATTCTCAGAATGTTCATGATCGACTCCTCAGATTCTGCTCACAAGAGAGCGAAGTACTGTATCCTCCGACAGATGTGCATCGTTTTGCTCCGAAGCAAGTAGGCAAGCACTTCCTCCATCATGATGATATCGAAATAGAAGACTCTGGAAAAAAATATTTTGATTCATATTATCTGTCATTCTGTCGACTCTCACCTCCGAAGCGGGTCGATCTGATCATCGATGCCTTCATCGGTATGCCACATGAGAATCTCATCCTCACCTATGGGAAGAATGATCCACTCAAAAATAAAATCCTGAAAGCTATCGAAGGGAAATCCAATATTCATGCAATAGAATCTCCTACTGATACTGAACTCATAGATCTCATACGGTGAGCGACGGCAACTGTCTATATTCCGATCGATGAAGACTTCGGTATGGCACCTGTAGAGAGTATGGCATGTGGAACGCCTGTGATTGGAGTGAATGAGTGAGGGCTTCGTGAGACGATTATTCATAATCAGACGGGGAAGTTGATCGATATTCCTGATCATGATACGTGAGTTGCTCGACTTCAAGAACTGATCCTCTCTTCTACGAAAGAAGACTGGAAGCATATGCACGGCGATTGTATCCTTCGAGCTCTGGATTTTTCACTTGAAAAATTCGAGAAACGCTTACAATCATTATAAGCTTTATCTTCTCCATACCTATGACCACACTTGCTATTACTTCAGGATATTTCAATCCTATCCATCCAGGACATTTAGAGTGTTTTGAGCTTTCTCGTAGAGAAGCTTGAGCTGATGTTCTCTGGGTTATTGTCAATAATGATCATCAGGCAGAGCTCAAACGTGGGATGAAGAGTTTTCAGAATGAGCAGTTTCGTATGCAGATAGTACAAAAAATACAATGAGTTGATCGTGTATTTCTCTCGATCGATCACGATGGAAGTGTCTGTAAGAGTCTCGAATTTCTCATCGATGAAGCGAAAGATTCAGGAAAGTTCTCAGAAATTATCTTCACCAAGTGAGGAGATCGATTCGCTTCCGAGGTTCCAGAGGCAAAAATTCTCAGAGATGCAGGCGTGCGTATCGTCGATGGACTGGGAGCCAAGAAACATAACTCATCTGATTTTATCAAAAAATCGAAAGATAGGGCTGATGAGAATGAGCTCGATCAGAAGATCTCAGAACTTCCAAAAGCGTTGACCGATGGTCGCTATCTTGAAGTCGGAAACCGACCATGGTGAGTGTACTATGTTCTCGAAGATCTCCCACTCTACAAAGTCAAAAAACTCATCGTCGAACCTGGAAAGAGACTCTCTCTCCAATCACACACCAAGCGCAGTGAACATTGGACAATAGTTTCAGGTATTGCAACTGTCGATATCCGTCATCCAGACTTCAAGATGGTCGAACAAATCCGAATGCTCAGACCCAACGAGTGATGTCATATCCCTCAGTGATACCTGCATCGTCTTGCCAATATGGGTACAGAAACACTCGTTATTATAGAAGTCCAATGTGGAGACTATACTGGGGAAGACGATATCGTCCGCTATGATGATGACTTCGGGAGACGTTAAAAATTTTGTCATTCTGACGGCAGGAAGAATCTATTTCAAAATCATCTATGGAATATAACTTCTATATATACATTATGGCAAATATAAATGGAGTACTCTATATTGGGATGACAAATGATTTGAGGCGGAGGGTACAAGAACATCAGGAAGGATCTGTAGATGGATTTACAAAAAGGTATGCCTGTACGCGATTGGTATATTTTGAATATACGCAATATGTTTACAACGCTATTGCTCGAGAAAAAGTACTCAAATGATGGAATAGAAACAAGAAAGAAGAACTGATTCGATCTATGAATCCAAAATGGAAAGATCTTTCTCAAGAAATCTTCCTATAAGCGTATTCAAATAGATTCCTCGCAAGCTCGGAATGACAAAAAATTTTGATTTATAATCCCTATCTTCTCAATTGGAATTCCTCTCACTCAACATCTATCAGGGAAAGTATCAGGATTTTCTCGAACGCATGAAGAATCCTCAGAAAAAATTGCTCGTTTTCACGCCGAATCCTGAGATCCTTCTTCGAGCTTCGAGAGATACGGAGTTCCTCGAAATACTGAGACAAGCGGATTATCTCACGCCTGATGGGAATGGTCTCTATACGGGGTCGCTTATTCAGCAAAAAAAAGGATATTTCACGGCGTTACTCCTCACGATTTTTTCGAAGCAATCCCTCAGACAGCGTTATGGTGAGCTCATATCTGGGAGCAATCTCACGAAGGATCTTGTAGACTTTTCTATAGAAAAAAAGAAGAAAATCCTCATGATCGATAACTATCGTATCACGAATCCGACGAATGAATTTGAAGTCAGAAAAATGTATATGCAATGACAACTTCAGAGGCTCTTCTCTGAAAAATTTCCAGAATTGAATATCAGCATCGTGTTTGATAATGAAAATAGTTCTATTGACCTCGTAGAATTGATCCAAAATGAACAGATTTCCTATGTTTTTTCGTGCATTGGGATGAAGACACAAGAGCAAAGACTTCTAGAAATATTTGCACATATTCCAGAAGATTTCCCGGTAGTGTGACTCGGAGTGGGCTCATCGATCGACTATCTTCTCGGACTGCAAAAAAGAGCTCCAGTATTTTTCCAGAAGCTCGGACTCGAGTGGCTCTATCGCCTCATCTTCAATCCACGAAAACGTTGGTGTCGCATATGGGATGCTGTCATCGAGTTTCCGAGGATGGTGAAAAAATCTGTACCAAAAAAATAGAGATTTTCCTTATTTCTCTTCCCGCATGAATATGAGCCCCTCGAGGGAGAATTTCTTTCCACTGATCCAGACGTTCGGAATCTCGAAATCTTCCTCTCCTTCGAAGAATCCACTCTTTTCTCGTGCCATATCATCCGCGATGAGGAGCTTCAGTTTGCGCATGACACCGAGTTTCTCCATGACATCATAGACACGATTCACACCATCGATATAGCGAGTATCCGTCATGCGGACGATCTCTTCCATACGGATACCAGTGACGTCGAAGTCACCATCTTCACGCTTCTTGATCTGACAACGCTTGGGATCACTCTGACGATTCTTGAGATCGTAGATTGTTGGAATATTTTTCGGTTGTTCGAGAGGTTCCGGGACTGAGATTGATTCTGGGATAATCGAGATGAGGAGATCCTTCAGTTCATCGATACGGATAAATGCACCTGCTGAGATCGTGAGAGCGACTTTCTTCTTCGTGGCCTTCTCGAAGAGCTTCTGCATCTCCTTCAGTTGATCAGGGTCACAGATATCAGCCTTAGAAAATATAATGAGTTCTTCATAGAGCTCCTTTGGAAAGGAGCTGTCTGAGCTTGCGAGGACTGAGGATTTTTGCTCTTTCCAACTCCTGAGTTCATTCGTTATGATTCTATAGTTCGCAATCATCGCTTCTTCTCCTTGGCTCGCGTCGAGGAGGTGGATGATGATACGGCATCGATCGATATGTTTGAGGAATTCGAATCCGAGTCACTTGCCTTCACTCGCTCACTCGATCAGTCCTGGAACATCTTCGATCACGAGTGATTGCCCTTTCCATTCCATCACTCCGAGATTGGGCGTGAGAGTTGTGAAGGCATAGTCTGCGATCTTTGGCCTGACATTCGTGAGGGATTGGATCACGGTGGATTTGCCTGCATTCGGAAGTCCGACGAGGCCAACATCAGCCACGAGCTTCAGCTCCATCATGACTTCTTGGACATCTCCTGTATCACCGAGTTCTGCAAAGTTCGGTGCTTGACGAGTCGAAGAAGGGAAGTGCGCATTTCCGAATCCACCACGACCGCCTTCGCAGATGATGAATTCTTGCCCTGGTATCATGAGATCACAGAGCACAGTTCCATCGTCGATATCAGTCACGAGCGTCCCGACGGGCACTTCGAGAATCGTATCTTCAGCATTGGCTCCGTGCATTTCCTGATTGCCTCACTTCTCGCCATCAGCGGCGCGGATCACCTTCATATGTCGGAATTTCCCAAGAGTGGTCTCATGGGTCGTAGCTCGGAGCATGATGTCTCCGCCATTGCCACCATCTCCTCAGAATGGTCCTCATTTTGGTACGTATTTCTCCCTTCTCCAGGAGATGATACCATCTCCTCATTTACCAGCCTTTAGTGTGAGCTTCACTTCGTCGATGAACATGGTTGATAGATTTTAGATTTTAGATCTTAGAACTGAATACGAACTCAGTCCCAAAGCCCGAGAACTATACAGAAAAACTCACAAAAAGCAAAAATGGATGTCAAAAAACTTGCAAAATAAAATATTTCTATATGATTCATTCGTTATTGATTCTTGTTCTGTCTCCAATCTAAATCTCGTCCATTATGTCAAAAGGAAAAACTACATTCCAAGCAGGAAAATCAGAAAGCGGTCTTCAGGGCTACGTATACGCTGTGAACAAAAAAAATCTTCCACAAGGTGAGAAGCTCAGGCTCAAGAAGTATGATAAGAAGCTCCGTAAGCATGTAGAATTCACATTCAAGGATGTGAAATAATTATTGTCTCCAAGAGCTAGAAAAGCGATTGGTAAGAAAATAATTCTCCTGAGCAA
>JAYTYQ010000062.1:0-1396 GCA_043742285.1 Candidatus Altimarinota bacterium | reverse complement strand
CATATTCATCAGACTGATCTCACCGCGAATAATACTCCAGAGAGAAAAACCGAGAATATGATGAAATCTCTCTATGTCAACGAATGGAAGGAAGTGGATATTTCGCAGAGTTCCTCCAGTATTTCTCTCTCACGTGGACCCAAGAATCAGCACTTCTCGATTCTCTGGAATCTCTCTTAGATTGATGCATTCGATCAAGGTCTTGTTATAACAAAAAATGGAAATCCATTCTTTATCTTCATCCAGATGATAGAGTCTAGCGATCTCGGAGCGAGTATATTGAGCGATCTCGCAGGGAAATATTCCTCATCATGTCGAAAATGGTGAAGGAATGATCTCAATAACCTGTCTCTCTGATGTAGAATGAATGTGTTCAGACTCATTACTATTGAGCCATTCCGCATCAAATGAGATATAGTCAATTCTGAGAACGTACGAATGCAGAGCAAAGAATTCTTTTTTTGGAAGAAATCCATGAAAAAGCGAAAAACAAAAAGAAGAGAGCTGATTCATACCAAATTGCTCAATAGGTTCAATGCGATATAGCGGAAGCACATGACTATTCTTCTCGAAAAAAATTGATGTCTGTACCCTCTCATCCGTCCAGAGGGTATAGTGAAATATTCATGGGTAGACTCTCTCCAGACCGAGAATGAGTTCACAAGCAAATCCCATATCACCATAGTTATCAACGACGGAAAGGAGGATATCAATATTTTTTTTCATATCGCAATTTTATACGAAGTAGATAGAATGCAAGAGAATTAGAGTTTGGATGCCTGTATCTCTTGCGTCTTCAGGTCGAAGATTCTAAAGCTATGATACCCTTAGCATGACGAGGATAGCGGGTCTCCATAAGCTGGAATAGCTATAGTACAATCCATGATCTCTCATTTTTTAGTTCTTATCTTTTCGTCATCATGTATGCTCACCTCATTGGGGATATTCTTATGATTGATGGTATCACGCTCACACTGGAAGTGAAGTGAACCGGACTCGCATTTGATATTTTTGGCTCTCCTCTCCTCATAGGGAAGGCAAAAATAGGAACAGAAGCATCCGTATGGATTCATCATCATCGGACAGAGGTCAGTGAGTCATTATTCTGATTCGAGAATTTTGACGAACGTGCTCTCTTTCGCGAACTCAATAAGGTCAATGGTGTATGAGGAAAAACCGCTCTCGCACTCCTCGGACTGGGAGGAGAGAATCTCATGAAAGCGATCCATCTCGAAGATGATAAGCTCCTCTCGAGTGTTCCAGGAATTGGCAAGAAAACTGCACAAAAAATCATTGTGGACCTCAAGGGATCTATCAATTTCTCCAAGCAGGCAGAAAAGAAATGAGAGAAAAATACTCCCCCGAGTACTATGAATATCATGAGTTCACTGATACA
>JAYTYQ010000061.1:0-5729 GCA_043742285.1 Candidatus Altimarinota bacterium | reverse complement strand
GTCATGTCAAATACGCGTCTTCTGAGTCTCCTCGAGAGATGTCCGCTATCGAAGGAAGACTGTCATAACATTATGACTATTTTTCGTGTATTGACACCTGAGAGACAGCTCCATATCCTCGACAACTGGGACAAGTATATCATCGAGATCATCATGGTACGCAAGGAAGTCGATGCCGCGAATAAGTCCCTCCTCGAAGAAGCGCTCGAGATGATCGATACGCTGAAGGATGCGAAGGATGCTCATGATGCCGAGATGCGTCTCGCGAAGTTCAAGAAGCAAAAACAAACTCGTCTCGAACTCGAATGAGTCCAGAAATATCACCAAGCGCACAAGCTGAATCTGATCAGGAGTATCGCACAGATCCCTGAACCTACAGAGAGTCAATAAATCTATCCCTCAATAACTCTCTTATGATGCAATGAAGAATTGTGTCATTTTTTGCCTCTGAGTGAGAAAAATGCTATACTCTATCATATTCCTTGGTCAGAAGGAAGCTTTAACCTCAGTCTCCAGAAACCGCCAGCACGGTTGGTTTTCTGTGGGATAATCCACTATGGCAACTACAGATCCTACGCATATATCCTCTTCCCATGCAACAGACTGAGAATCGAACGATGGAATTCATGCAACACCAGATACGAGTGATATCGCATGAATGAATCCTGTCATCATATCTGTGCAGACGAAGCTCGATGGATATCGACTGAAAAATTTCTATCTCACGAATGCATTCCAATGATTCGTCTGGATGATTTTTCATTTTTCCGTTGTCTTCTTTTTCACATTTCTTCTCAAGAGTGTGGTACTCGTCGGAGTATTTCTCGGATTTGCGAACCTCGTCTCCTTCTGTCTCGATATCCCCCTCTGAATCATCCAGAGGTATATATCTACGAAACGTATGTTCATCATCGCCGCTATATCACAACTCATTGCAACGTGAATATTTTTTAGTTTTATTTTTCACTTCTTCAGCGTTCTGCATGGGGCAAGTGGCATCATCACTCCCGAATCACTCAAGGGGCCAACGGATTGGTTTTTCGACAATGCGATCAACTGGATAGGAGTCATCATTGCTTCGATATGCTATGGCCTCACCAAAGAAATCAATGACGTCTCTACCTATGGATACGTCCTCTCGCATGCTGATCCGAGTGAATATGGCACGGTCCTCGCAAGAAATAACATCACCTTCTGAATCGGATCCCTCATAGGACTACTCCTCTCATGAGTCATTCTCAGCTTCAATCAGACCTTTGCTGTTATCGTGCTAGGTGTCATCATCACGGGATTTTTGCTTTTTACCATCAGATTTTTCGATAATTCACAAGATAGTGTATCCATCGAAGATATCAACAACTTCCGCATCTCCATCCAGCGTTGGAACAAGGAACATGTGAAAGAATATCTCATAGAAACCATAGAGAAGGTGGATCTCCATAAGGTGATCGAACGAGCAAAATATCTCATGATCAAGCCAAAACAGAAATCACTCTCAGAGAAAATCCCGTGGCAGGAAGTGAAAATCTCGACAAAAAAAGAGTGCAAAATCATCTGGGAGATATTCATGCACAGACCACCGCATATGAATATTCTCTGGACGATTGTACTGGTACTGATATTTGGATTCTGGGATACGTTCGCTTCGAGCTTTCTTCTGAATTTTCTTAACCAAGTGAAAGATGGATACAGCTATGTACTCCTCGCGATTATCGGCGTTCCAGGAATCCTTCTGCAAGAGACAGCGAGCAATCTCGGTCAAAAAATCGGAATGAAATCTATCGGAATAGCGGGACTCTTGCTCTCAGGAGGATCTCTGATCGTGATGGGATACTTGGCAATAGGAGGAGCTCCAAGTCCTCTCGCTATTATCAGTGTTGCGCTGGTCAATAGCCTTGGCTATGCGTGTGGGATGTCGACTGGGCAGAATCAGTTCCTCGATATCTACAATCGTATCTACGCCGATCATCAACACCTCACAGAGATAGATGCCAATGCCTCATCTGGACCGATGAAAGTGATACAAAATATCGCCAATGTCATCGGGCTCGTATTCGGAGGACTCCTCGTCTGATTCTGATTTCCAGCATTCTTCTTCGTATTTGGTCTCACGATTCTCGCAGTATTCACATGGACGATCGTCAAGAATCGTGAAATACGTCTCTAATTAGTTCCACTGGAGCGTCACCGCTCGATTTCTGAGTATTTCTCCCTGTATTGCATCCAGGATGGGGGAGAGATTTTTGTCCTTGAGGATAATCTTCTGGATCCATTCACCAGCTGATTTCTCCCAGATATCTCGATCATAGGCAAAAAATGTAGAATCTCACTTGAGGAGTTCGATCTTGTTCGCAAGCTTCGTCACAATATCCTTCACTCGCGCCTGAGAACGATCATGGATTCGGATCGTCACGAACTGAGTATACGGTGGATAGCCGAAGAGTTCTCGTTCATGACTCATATAACTCAAGAAGTCCTTGTAGTTCCCTTCCATGATGAGATCCAAGAGCGGATGTTCTCGCATACGCGTCTGGATGAGGATATTTTTTCCGAGTTTTTTCGCATAGTCAACAGCGTGAAATACCTCTTCTTCCATGCGATACTCAGGGATCGTGAGGTCTGATTCGAAGAGTGCGAATACCATATGATCCACCTGCGACATGAGTCCCATTGCGTTGTAGGTTCCAAGTATGATGTCTATATTCTGGAGTGAATGAACGAGTGTCTCTCGCTTCTCATGGGTATCAGAATCGATACGCAGTATTCGGAGATCTGGATAGAGTCGCACTATATCCTCTTCGATCTTCTGTATTCCCATACCAACTGCCTCGAATCTCTGTCCCTGACAATTCGGACAATCTGACACTACCATACCTACAAAATTGCATTGATGACACAGAAGATTCTTCCTCGGGCTCGTATGGTAGGCAAGAGCAATATCACAATGTGGACAGAGTGGAAAATATCCACAATCCTGACAGATCCATGCTCGCCCCGAACCACGACGGTTGTAGAGAATTCAGATTTTTTCTCATTTTGCTTGTGTCATGGACAAGAGAGCATAGAGCTCATCTGAGATCAGTGGTGCATGGAGAAAGCTATCAGCAAGGCAGATGCGGGTAAGAATTTGTTCGATCATACGTCGCAATGACAAAATAGAAACTACCCGAGCTCATCCTCGATGAACTTCACAAATCCCTTCACACTCTCATGATTGTGATAGATCGAAGCATACCGAAGAAATGCAACTTCATCGAGATCTCGAAGCTTGCGGAGAATATCTCGACCGATACGCTTAGAGGTGATTCCTTGCTTGTTCTGTGCCCACTCGTTCTCGAGGGCATTGATCGTATTATCGAGCTTCTCAGGATCGAATTCTCGCTTCACGAGTGCCTTCATCATCGAGTTCACGATCTTCGCTCGTTCATACGGCTCACTCTCACCCGATGACTTCGTCACGAGGAATGAGACGAACTCGAGTCGCTCGAAGGTCGTGAAACGTGCACCACACTTCTCACACTCACGGCGGCGACGTATGGCTTTCCCATCTTCTGTCGCTCGAGAGTCGATCACTTTTGTATCGAGATTTTTACATTTTGGGCATTTCATAACTGGAAATTTATGGGTACGCTATATTTTAATGAGACTGTATATCCTTATAGTAAAATTTGGAAGTATGTGGTATCCTTCCTCATATCCGATACAATATAGTCTATACATTTGGTCAAAAAAGCAATTGTTTCGATATATTCCACACTTCCCTGTCTTCATATTGCAATGCTCCAAGTTTCTATACAATATCCGTGCTCCTTGCTCCGCAAGGATGCAAGGAGGTTTATCCATTAACCTTCTTAACATATGCGATTTTTTCGCAAAGGTGGTCTCCTCGGACTTCGCTTCTCTCTCGATCTTCAGATCGAGAAGCCGCGATCCGTGAAACGACGCACGTCGTCGTTCTTCCGGTAAAGAAAAATCCCCGTACAAGCGGGGATTTTTCAAAGGAGGTTTACCTAACCCTTAACATATTCCTCTTTCGAGGACTTCGTGAGTATATGCTTCTTTTTAGGAAAATCAAATTTTTGTAGTGTCCCAAAAAATGAATACAGCGTTCCTTATCGAGTAGAATAACCAGACCGAAGCCCTCATCACTGCGTACTCCGTCTATTTTCTTGTGAGCCTCTGTTGATTGATATGGTCTCTGAGGATCATCTTGAGGTATGTCTGATATGGAACTCATTTTTCTGTGGCAATTTCCTTGAATCGAAAGAGATCAAAACGGGGAATAGAGAGGGTGATCCGATCGCTCTTCCCTCCGACAAAAGCTATGGGATCGAGTGCATCAGATTTGAAAGCGAATGATCACTCTTGCCATTCACGAATCATATCCATACTCCCATCCTCTTCATCCATTCATTCGAGAGTACCCGAAATATATGGAAAATTCATCAGTTCCTCTGCAGTATATGTTTTTGATTTTGCTGGCATAGAGAAAGAAGAATAAATTTATAAAAGTGAATTATTGTATTTTGTATTTGCCTTGCGTGTCGGGTAAATAGTCTTCAGGAACCATCACCCATCTTTCGGAACACATGGTATGGCGAAAACATAGTCATCATGCAGAAGAAAAATCATAGACTGGTGAGCATATTTTTCTTGATTGGGATGAGATTGGATGATATATTTTCCTCAGCCATGAATGATTCTCTGAACGTCATAAAAATCAATATTACGTTTTTGCTTGAGAAATTGACTCTTTCATTCATTCCAGAAAAATGCAATACATATACACCAGTTTTTGTATTTTTGTATTGGCTATATGATACAGGGAACTCCTATGATACCAAATTACAATAATTCCCGTCATTCCTGAATAGCACATATCCAATCGAATCATACAGCTCATTTGAGTATCTTGGGATGAGACATGAGATAGCACGTTCTCTGTATCAGTATCTCTTCCAGTGCATCGAGGGATGGAAAGTTCTTATTTGCTATTGGCTCATGGAGGAGTGGCCAAGCACACTCTACTGGCTGGAGCTGTGGAGAGTACGGAGGAAGAGGATAGAGGATAATATTCTTTGGAATAGAGAGCTTCCCGAGAGAATGAAATCATGCCTGATCAATGAGGAGAATAATCATACGATTGTTTTCCTCATTTTCTTCTCTTCCTGTTTCTCCCTGTTTCGTGAATCCTCGTGCTTCTGCAAATTCACAGAGAGCGAGACTCATAATATCTGTAGAAACACTCGGAAAGAGAAACATCTCACTCTCACCTGTTTCTGGACAGACAAATCCATATACATACTCCCATTCATACCGAGTACGATGATGAGCCAAGGGACGATTTCCTGCTCACTTCTTTGTCCATACTCTTCTCACAATAGGATGCAGTCCTATACGTGCTTCATCTTCTGCCCAGATCTCAATGGTTTTGTCTGGATAGTCTCTCTGGAGATCTTGGAAAGATTTTTGGAGTTTTTTTTAAAGCCTTCCTGCTCTTCCTGAGTAGCCCGTTTCTCGTGAGCAAGACGAGGCACTTGGAGGGAGAATCCTATACGCTTGAGATACCTCCATCCGAGTACAGCATTGGTCTCTTTTCAGAGTATTTCTCCAAGATAGAGTGCTACCTTTGGTCCTGTCCAGAGTCCTCCATCTTCTGGAGATTCCAGAGTGATCTTTTTCTCCAATACTACTTCCTGATCCTTTGAAAGGAGACGAGGACGTGCATT
>JAYTYQ010000060.1:0-1490 GCA_043742285.1 Candidatus Altimarinota bacterium | reverse complement strand
CTCAGTCCCTTCTCGAACTCTATCGGCAAATGTAGTATTCACAAAAAGGAAGAGGAATGTTATCGTCAGAAGGAGCCTGAATGGTGACATAGAAAAATAGAAAGAAATCATGACACTGAGTCTATAGGAAATATTCTCCATGGCAAGCGGACAGTGCGTAAATTCACGGAGAAATCACAGAATCTTCATCAGAGATTGACTGATATAAATGCAATTATCTCTTTTTCCCGAAGAGTCTCAAGAGCTTCAGAAAGAGATTGATGAAGTCGAGATAGAGGGTGAGTGCTCCCATGATTGCCTCTTTCTTATCTTCATCTGTTCCCTCATTTCCAATGATATTCATAGCTTTGATCTTCTGTGTATCATAGGCTGTGAGTGCGATAAAGACAACAACACCAACGATGGAGATGATGAAGTCTGTGAGAGTATTCTGGAGGAAGAGGTTGATGAGTCCTGCTATCACGATGCCAAAAAGTCCAAAGATCGCGAGTGTTCCTATCCCTGTGAGATCACGCTGGGTGGAGTAGCCATAGGCGCTCATGGAAGCAAATATGAATGCCGTCACTCCAAAAATAGATACAATCGAACCAAGTTGATACACGAGAAATATCACGGAAAGTGTCAGTCACGTCACAACAGAATAGAGGACAAAAAGAATCATCGCAAGAGTCGCATTCATCTTCTGGATGAGCCAACTGAGTCCCATGACGAGAGCAAGTTCGAGCAAGATAAGCGGCATGAAGAGTCATCAATCGAATATGAGCTTCACGAGTCCAGGATCACTCGAAACGTAGAATGCCACACCTCAGGAGACGACAAGAGCAAAAGCCATCCAGGCATAGACTCGCTGCATGAAGCGACCGGTCTCCGTTCCGAGTTTTATACCAATAGTGGGAATTTCTGGTGGAGAATATGTATCGGGAGCACGAAATGTATCAGACATATGAGAAAAGTAAGAGAATAATACTCTCTTAGCATAGCAGAAAAACTCAGAAAATGCAAAAATTGAATCCTCCCACATTTGGAAACATGCTCTATTCATCAAATATTTCTAACAGATTTTTCATAAAGTCAGTTGTATCTCCGAAGTAGTTTGGATATGCTTTTTTCAGGCTTATTGCTGATTCTATGGAAAATAAAACGATTTGTTTGTCTTGTGATTCTTGATTCTTTTGTTCCAAAACCCCATACAGATCCGTTGCAAGATTTATCTCACTCTTTGTGAATCGCTTCACTTGGATGGAGTGTTCCCTTGTATCAAGAATGAGAAGAATATATCCCTCTTTTTGCTGTTCTTCTTTGGAAATTTTCTCGACATATTTTATCGTATGTGAGAATGTTGTGAGTGTTTCCTTGATCTTGAGATTCTCCATATATACCAGTATCGCATCTCTCAATGTCTCTTGTGTATTTGGTATATCTGGAATCAGGTTTTTCTCCTCTTTCAGAGCAAACCAGTTCGATGCTAATCGAAAAAATTGTTGCCAATC
>JAYTYQ010000059.1:0-1120 GCA_043742285.1 Candidatus Altimarinota bacterium | reverse complement strand
ATACGGATCTATCTGAAGTGCCATAGTAAAATGAGTCACTTGAGTCGCTTGAGGATGAACACAGTCCGCAATGGATCTTGTTTCTGGAATGAATAACCTAAACTCACAAAATCAACATATATCAAATGCTGAGGCAACTTCTCAAATGGTAAATTCTGGACTTGGGGTATGAATGGCATGATTTGGAGTAGCTTTCCCATTAGTAACAGCTTGACTCAGTACATGAGTCCGTGAAGATCTTATGGGATGAAAGATTCCCCTATTAGGAAAATCTGTAAATGATCTCAATTCTATGACGTCAAAATGGGGGCTTGATAATCTCACAAATCTTGATCCTAATTCACAAGAGTATAAAAACTATCATAGTGCTATAGAAAAAATTCTCCCTATGTTTGTCACTGCTTGAGTCTGAAAATGACTGAAATGATGAAAAGATATACTCCTTGGAAAGGATATAGGATATGATAATTGAACAGTATGAGATTTTGTAAAAAATATAGGTAAGACAGCAGCTGACCTCAAAAGTGCGATACAACAAGTAAAGCCTGATTTTACATGAAATATAAAAGATAGTACTCCAATATCTCAGATGTTCACCCCAGAAGAATATGCTAATATGCAGTCAATGGCAAGAAATGCTTGAGCTACTGGTATATGAAGAAAAGAATGACTCATATCTGATGCTACACAAGCGAGTATAAAAGAAAATATCACGAATGGGATTTCTATGGCTATGCAAAGAAATAGTAAATCGGGTTCAACACCTGATGGAAATATTGCGCCTGATAGTAGTAACATATCTGATGGGAATGCTATAAATAGCCAATGAGTGCCAGGGAATGTTACAAAACCAAGTATTCTCCACAATCTCCAAGACAAAGTAATGTGATCTAATGATAATATAGATCTTGCTAATCGTGCAGTTTCTCCGAGAAATGTGAAGTGAAAGACGATGACTGATAAAATGCAATGAGGCAAAATAGCACTTACGTGATTGCAACAGCTTCACGATGATTCAATAGCTGGAATTATAACATCAGATATAGGAACTCTTGAATGAGGAATCAATGGACTTGAAGAATCACGCCAACATTATGGTAAAATAATAGGAGATAATGCC
>JAYTYQ010000058.1:0-9067 GCA_043742285.1 Candidatus Altimarinota bacterium | reverse complement strand
TTTATTGTCTATAAAGATAGGGTTGAAAGTGATGAAGAATTAAGAGAAGTTGAGAGTATTATTGCATCATATGTGACAGAGGCATCTTTTATGCCATCTGAGGCTTTAGCAGAACTTAGTAAGTGCGCCACTAATTATGTAGGAGAGCAGGTAGATGTTGTTAATGATAGAATATGATATCTTGATAAAAAATCTGTAGATGACTGGTCTGAAGATGAGCATGGAGAATATACTGAGTTAATTTTCAGAAGACTTTTGCTTACCCAAATTGATGTACTGACCTTATGTAATACTCGATTTGTGGAACATTACCTTCGTGATATGAGAATTTTAGGAATAGATTGATCTATAGCCATGCGATCAATGCTTTGAGATTTTTTTTGCTCTTCTTCTTCAGTTGAAGTGACACAAAGAGTACAAGTGAGAAATAAGTCTGATTCTCATGAGGGATGGAACTTCAGGACCAATTTTCCGAATACTGTATATGAAGATCTATCACTCCATGTTGCTAGAGTTTGAGAATTATTTTCTCAGCCAGGATTCTATAATATTCAAACTGAGCAGATTGCTCCACTTCTTGAGATTTCTGCAGTGAGAGAATGAGAGTTTGATCATGAAATGGAATCAGATATTCACGATGCATTATGAGCAATGAAAGATCAAGCAGATTATTATTATGCACTTAATTCATCGATTAGAAAAAATTATGAGGATTTTCTACAAAGTATCGATAAAAAATATGGTGTATTTTATAGAAGACATATACAGGCTATTGCCATAAATCCCGATTTTTCTCCTGAAAAGTATCCTACAGTATTACGAGATTATCCAGATATTGCACTTCTTTTTTGGATGGAAAAAATGATAGCCTGACAATTTCCAACTGATGATCCTGATGAAATAGAAAAGATTGTACAACTCTATGCACTTGACAAGGTGAATATCCAGGATGCTCTTATTTTCTGATCATTATTGTTTGATGTATCTATCGAATATTCTCTATGATTTCTAGTTGACTATCCGAATATGCTCGATGTACCAGAGGCAATATATATTGTCACTGAGTGACTGAGATCGATGGATAAGAAAACGAGAAAAATGGCAATTCAAGATCTTCATAGTCTAGCGAAGGAACGATATGGAGCAAGAGGGTTTTTCGAGCATATACGCTATACATTTAGTGATATTTATAAGCATGATCCATCGGATGAAGAGATTGCATCTATGCTTCTCTCAAGTGGAAATATAGTAATTCTTCAAAATAAAGAAAGAGTTCAGGCAATACTTAATTTCCAAATTGCAGGCGAGCAGTTTGGTTCTGTAGAGGGGTTAGTGCAGGCTGGTGATTCTTATGAGGATATGTGAGACTATGCTAAAGCCCTCGATATCTTTGAGCAGGCACTATTACAGGATGATACGATCAGAAATTTGATCAAAGTTCTCAATTGTGCTATTTGTTCTAGCAGATTCGATAAAGCAGAACAATATATTCAATACGGTCTTGAAAGATGATACAGTATAGCCAACTATGTTCTCGCATTTTATCTCTGGCAATGAAATACAAAATTCGCATTCTTGCAAATGATCCAGATGATAAAGGAAAAGCAAAATATTATCGACACGCCCGAGTGACTTCCCAAACTTTTATTCGATACACTTGCTTTTGTTATGAAGATGCCTGATTTATTAGATCAAGAAACAAATATCCTAAAAGTTCATGCTTCATTTATACTTTATAATATCTCTTTCAATTGAGTCCCTATAGAACCTGAAGCATTTTTGCTTCATTGGAAGTATGTAAATAGTTTATCTGATTCTTATGATGGTGAAACATGATATTCTATTATTCATGAATGATTCATCCCGATGACTTGAGAATTATATTATGATACTATGAGTCAAGAATCAACTTCTGATGAGTTTTTAGAATATCTCGATACTCACGCCCAAAATATATATCTTACTTATGAAATGATATTAGATAATACTGAGGATGAAAAGCGAAAAACGAATATTAGAGAACGCATGAATGATCTTTGTGGACTCGCAATTTTAACATTACGAAAATTTCCAGATTCTGAAAGACTAATGGAAGCTTGGTGATCTAAGCTAAAATTTAACTCACCCACTCTTTCAGTATGATGATCACACACTATAGAATCTACAATGACTTATCAATAATAACTGCTTTTTCCTGAAATCATCTCCACCCAAACATTCCCAACCGAAAATTTCTCCTGAAATCATCTGAACACAGCATATATCTTCGCAGTTTATACGTGCTATTTGTTCGGCATTGAAGGCTTATGTAGCACAATCGACACAAGCAGTTCTTTTAGGGAGGTCTCTTGCTCAAACGGGAAGGATCCAATGAAAAATCGGTTATGATATAAAATTCCGTGCCACAGAGTGTTTTGGTATACTTCACCCGAAAGTCCAACCACTTCACGATCGTGCACTTCTTCGTTGGTTTCTAGTGAATTTTCAGAAACCCAAAGTTTCATCCAAAAAAATTTGAGAGACACTTACTGATGAAAAATTCTGGAAGAGTATCATAGATAATATGCTCCTATCCCCAGGATTGGCAGCAGAGGTATTTCTTTTGTATGCGTTACGAGAAAGTCAAAGTATACAGAGAAAATGATGATGAAAAAGCCTATCTCGACACTTTCAAGTTCCAGCGATTTTTGATGAACGAGATAAGATAGATCTCGTCTCTCAATTATTTTCCGATGATCATAGACAAAGGCATAATGTGGGTGTACAAGTAACTACAACACACCATGAGAGTAGAGCGTTATGAGAAAAAGAATGTATATTTTCAAAAATCGAGAGAGATTCGAGCATAAAAAGAGATCGATTTACTCCTCAAAGCTGATGTTTTCTTATAATCAACGATGCAATTGGTCGAGTAAATTCGAGTCGATATATCCATGAATTCGAAATAAATTATACCTATCCGGAAGGAGAAAAACCGAGAAAAATGACCCCTTATTCTAAAGCTTTCTCTGCTTGGGCGAGTAAGGGCTATGAGTCAGAGTGACCTATCAAACACCTATCCCGTAACCTTCATGATAATTATAGGATAGTAGCAGAAATATACGAGCACGCAATGGAGATTTATAGAAATTTTCTATTCCGATGAACGATTCCACCAAATGAAATGATAGTAGAATTTCCTATAGGAAAGGTGCTGTATAAATGTGAATATAATAAAAAGACAAAAATCTATATTTTAACCTATCATAAAATCATTTCACATCAAAATCGAAGAGAACAAAGAGAGGGAGAAAAAGTCAGTGACTTCTTAGCAAGTTTTACCTTCTATCCACCGACAGATTAATAGTTCTTTGAGTCACTTAATGTCATTCAAGCAATCTACCGAGATTCGTAATATCATCTCTATACTTCATTCGCATGAGCTCAGCAAGGGGGCTATAAAAATCTCCACCCAAAGAATGCATCAAAGTGCGTTCTTATTTTTTGGTAAGAGTGAATTCATGAAATCCACCAAGATAAGTGTACTATGTATGAATATAGATAATAATCAATATATTTCTTTGTGATTTTCTCGAGTTTTTCAGTACCATAGCGGATATATCGGTATTTTTTCTCACTTCAGGAATTATACGTACACGTTCATCATGATTCGTAAATTTCTCCTCGCATTTCTTGTAATTATCCTTTCCAGTTTCTTGGTCCTGAATACGGAATGAGTGGGGAATTTTTTTCGTATTCGAGGATTTTTCACACCGATCGATACCTGGCCTGCGGGACATCCAGGGAAGGTCATATTCGATATATGAGTCTCCAACAGTGGCTATGCACCGATCATCAATATCGATGGGTATCTCTCCTGAGTCTTCTGGCTTGGGAATGTATGATGGGCTACATTCAATCATGGGGTTGCGAATGTCGAATCCGCACGCATCGTCTGCCCAGATAATGTCTTTCGAGATGCGAGTATCGTCTGTCCAGCGACGGGATTCGCCTGGTCGGAGAATGGCGGATGGATCGCACTCTCAGGTTCCTTCATCAATGGTGGCTCAGGAATGTATTATAACCCCTCGAATGGACTCATAGAAGGATTTGGTCATAGTTCTTCACTCGGATATATACCATTCTATGGATATGCGAGTTCACCCGTCGATACGGGAGCGATCGATCAGACAGGTATACTTCTTGATGGGGTTGGGGTCAATTTTATCGGGAAGATTGCCATCATCGGAAATGTCGCTGGATCACGCATCTACAATCTGACGAATCAAAATATTGGCTATATCTACAAAGAGATTTCTCAGGCGAATATCCTCAATGTCATCCATAAGAATGTCGCACTGATAACGAGAAATATCCCATCAGCGATTCTCAATCTCGGAACAGGACTCGAATTCATCTATCAGAAACAAAATAATTTCGACTATGATACCTCTTTCGGTTGGACGTGGCCGGCGGGTAAACGTACTATCATTGTCGAGGGAAGGGATATCGTACTCAATCAAGTCAACATTGGGGATGGTACGACTACCAGACCAAGAGCACTGATCGCCCTCAAGGATTCGAATGGAAATGGTGGGAATATCATCATCACAAAAACGGTCGAGCGAATCTATACATTCCTCTATGCTGAAGGATCCATATACTCAGGCGAGAAGGCTGATTCCGTGAGTCCTATAGTTCCATATATTCTCTCATGAGCGTTCAATATTCCAGCACAACAGATCTATATCAAGTGAGGAATCATCTCAAAAAATACGATCGGCGGCTCTCTCCAGTTTCCTTCGGTATGTCCGGTAGTCATTACCAATTGTACGACCAATATTGCCCAGCTGTATGATGTGAACTACTTCCGTACCTACGATTATACCGATACAACACAGAAGTCTATACCCTATGATGATATTCGATTTGAAAAATCTGCAATAATCATAGAATATGATCCAAAGATTCCTACTGATCCTCCGCCTTGATTCCAATCAGTGATCCAATAGTCTCTTTTTGTATATTGCTTTATATCTATGGTCAAAATCTCTTCATTGCGTACAGTCTTCGTATTTCTGATTTTCTGTATTTGATGTTCTTTTTTCGGCGAATCATTCGCATTGATTCAGGGAAATATAGTATATCCAGTCTGAGCCCCTGCAGGTCAGACTCCAGGAGGAGTGTATCGTACATATTTCGACAATATGTTCGTCGGCTGTTCTACTGTGGGCGATGCTATCAGTGGATTCACTCCTACGGGTATGCCAAATTGTATCACTCCTTCTGTCACATGACTCAATATTGCCGGGGCAACAGGATACACCCTCTATCATAATGGTACAACTTGGGTATCAAGTCCGAATATCTACAATGCTAATGGAAATATCGGTATTGGTACGAGTACTCCAGGAGCCAAACTAGAGATCAACGGTCAGATCAAGATCCTTGGAGGGACACCTTCCTCATGAAGAGTGCTCACGAGTGACGCGAACGGACTGGCATCATGGACGCTGATCTCCTCCGCTTCACTCTCAGGAAGTTTTTGGTCATTCTCTGGTGACGTGATCGATTCCCAAGCATTCCTTGGTAGTCGCAATCTCCAGGACCTTGTCTTCAAGACAAATAACGATGAAAAACTTCGAATCACAGTATCTTGAAATATCCGCTGAATCAATGCTGCATGAAATCTCTGAGGATCCAATAATCTCGCACTCGGCTATGATGCTGGACGCAACGGATTGGGTGAATATACTAGTTCCATAGGATGATATTCACCTGGATATCAGATGGGATGATTCTACAATACTGCCCTCTGAGGTTCCTATGCAGGATACTCGATGAGTGGACTCTCCAATATTGCGATTGGTACATATGCTGGGTACAACATGACAACAGGCAATAATAATCTCTATCTTGGATCCTATGCAATAGGAGTTCCAGGAACAGATGATCAATTCTCTCTCGGGAATGTTATCTATGGAAAAGGAATGGGAGTAGGTTGACTCTCGACTGGTCGAGTTGGTATAGGAACAATGAATCCATCATACAAGCTCGATGTCATAGGAACAGGAAGTTTCTCGTCCCTGCATATTACCGTGTGAGCCCAATCAGGAAGAGTTCTCACCTCAGATACTACTGGGAATGCATTCTGGGCAGATGGAGTATATTCTTCTATCACATCAGCTGGTAATATCGTATGATGAGTAGCGAACTATGTTCCGAAGTTCTGAAGTGGAGGGAATGGACTGGTCACTGGACTCCTCTATGATAATGGACAAACTCTCGGCGTTGGAACAAACCACCCTTCTGCATGATATGTCCTGCATGCACAGGGGAGTATATTGATCGGAGATGATTCTGTATTTGCAGATCTACTCAATGAATGATTTGAGTGAGTATTTCCAGGAGCATGATGGTCTCTGAATATGCCCAATGGTATAACTATCACGAAGGATAGTATCAATTCATTCTCATGATTCTCTTCTGCACGATTCGATGGAAATGGTTCCAATAATTCCATTGCCTCACTCGATAGAAGCATCAACATCACCCATAATAGTTTTCTCTCGTTCTATTGGAAAGTGAGCTCTGAACCTGGAGGTGATGTCCTCTCTTTTTGTATCGATGCGATGCCCTGCACGATCAATACTTCTGGAGAGAAAGATTGGGAACGAGTCACCTATAATCTCTCACCATGACTCCACACGCTCAGCTGGAAGTATACGAAGGATCCGAGTTTCGCTAATGGTCTCGATGCTGCTTGGATCGATCAGATTCGTATAGAACGGTATGGTCCGACATATCTGGTATGAGGACTTATTGGTGTCGGTATACCCGATCCACAATTCCCACTCGATGTCGAAGGGTATATCCAGTCACATGGATACTGTATCGCTGGTATGTGTGCTAATACTTGGAGGGGTATTATCGAACAATGAACTACGAACGGTAACTACAACCTTTTTGTTGGATCATCATCACTGGGAATGACAACGACAGGCGCATACAATACGGCTTTCGGTCCATTTGCCCTCGCACAGAATCGATCTGGACAATCGAATGTAGCACTCGGGACAACGAGTCTCACCTACAATATATCAGGGAACAATAATACTGCCCTCGGATTCACAGCTATGTATAGGAATACATCAGGGAACAATAATACTGCCCTCGGATATTGGTCACTTCTCAATGGATCGAACGCTTCAAATAATATTGCCATCGGATATAAGGCAGGGGAGTCTCTCACGAGTGGATCAAATAATATCATTATCGGATATGATATCGACACGCTATCCCCGACGAGTAGCTATACGCTCAATATAGGAAATATTATTTTTGGTTCCAGTATTAGTGGTCAGGGGAATAGTATCTCACCGGGCAATATCGGTATCGGAACTCCTTCTCCAGGACAGAAGCTCACCGTCTCAGGCGGAACGATTCAGATCATCAACGGATCTCAATGATATGGAAAAGTACTCACATCTGATACTGATGGCGTAGGGACATGGCAATCATTCAATGTGAATGCTGGATCTATCACGGGTTGAATCAATAACTATATTCCGAAGTTCTCGAGCCAGAGTGGAATAGTGAATTCTCTCCTGTTTGATAATGGATCAAAAGTCGGCTTGAATACTGTGACTCCTCAGTTCATCTTCGATGTACAGGGTTCCTGAAGTTTTATCAATGCGGGGAGTGGTCTGTGTATCAATGGTTCATGTATTCTCGCTTGGTCATGACTAGAGGGGCTCGTCAGAAGTACGGGCACTCCAGACTATATAGCAAAATATGATGCTACTGGTCATATCGCTAATTCTCAGATATTTGAGACAGGATGACAGCTCTATATAGGAGATATACCGACGATCATTGAATGATGAGCAACCAAAGCATATGTCACGATAGAGTCACCTATCTCAACGAACTCTTCCCATCCTTTTCTCACCCTCAGTGAGAATGGATCACAAGAGTGTCGCATGTGGATCAATGGTGCAAATAAGATCTGATCGAATTGTGCTTGGACGCAGTGAGGATGAGGAGCGTATCTTCCAAATCAGCTCATTCGTGCTGATTCTGCAGGGAATGATTTTACAGGTGCATCACTGTTTCAGGTAGGATCTCAGTTTTCTTTCTGAAGTTCTGCTCCAGGATCACTCTTCGAGATCTGGTCAGGATCGACCATCTATATGCATATGAAGGGCGTGAGCAATATGGGTGCCTGAGCTGGATCGGTGAGATATGCCCTCACGGGGAATGCGAATACTGGATATGGTCACGAGTCACTCTTCACTCTTACGACCTGATATTCAAATGCAGCTTTTGGGCATCAATCTCTTCGTCAGACAACAACGGGATACAATAACTCAGCATTTGGGAAAGAGTCTCTCTATAACAATGGTGATGGAACTTGGAATTCAGCGCTTGGATACCAAGCACTCCGTACCTGAACGAGTACTGACTATAGTGTAGCTCTTGGATCACAATCACTCTATAGCGCTACTATCAGCCAACGCAATACCGCTATCGGCTATCGCGCACTTTACGGTGTTACTACAGGAAATAATAATATCGCACTTGGAGCAGAATCGGGAAGTGGTATCACGACGGGTTCGAATAATATCGTGATCGGAAATGGAGTTCAGATATCGAGTACTGGACTCATAGACCAGCTCAATATTGGTAATTGGATCTATGGTTCTGGTGGTGATATCGGAATCGGGACGAATGCTCCATGATCCAAGCTCGAGATTGATTCATGACTGAGTGACACTTCTGGTCTGCGCTTCTCACGACTCAATTCCACTTCACCACTCACTTCGAATGGTATTGTGTCGATCTGAGTGAATGGCTCTGGTGATGTCGTTGCGGTGAGTCCGATCAGCAATATTGCTGTCTATGTCTGAGTGGATCGAAATGCGGTATTCAATCCAAATCCTGACCTCAATACTTTCCAGATCACCTACGACTATAATCGTTATTTTGCTATTCCTGGACGTCAATCATTCGTCGTGAGCAATGGAAGTACCGCTTCCAATAATGGTCCCTATTTCAAGGAAAACGGTGTATCGAGCCTTTGTTCTGA
>JAYTYQ010000057.1:0-3738 GCA_043742285.1 Candidatus Altimarinota bacterium | reverse complement strand
TCTATTTTTCCATACACTCCATCCATGCCAAAAATCATTTCCCACAAGCAAAAAGTCGTTCCATCAAATACTGATGCACAGCGAGTGTCTGATCCGAATAATCTCCACTTCCTCCTCACCTGTCAGTCATGACTCGAGTCACTCGTGAAGCGAGAATGTGAGAGAATATGAGTGAGTGATATCCATGCGCTCGATCGACTCGTGAAGTGTCGAGGAGATATGAAGAGCCTCTATGAGCTCCTCATCTGGAACAGGTTCGCGAATCGCGTCTATCTCTCACTTGCTGAAGAGCGTGTGACTGACTTCGATGCGCTCCACGATGTCGTACGTTCGATAGATTGGGGAAGCTCCCTCACAGGGAAGGAACTCATCGTGGTCGAAGCTTCCTCGACTCGGTCTATCCTCTCGAGTGTTCCCACGATCCAGAGTATCTCGCAGAATGCACTCTTCTCGACGATCACTACTCCGAACTATACCAACGATACTGAGGTCCATGTCCTCATCCTCATCATCGATGATATCGCCCATATCCTCCTCGATGTGACGGGTGACCCACTCCATAAGCGGGGGTATCGTCGTGATTCTGGAGAGGCGCCGATGAAAGAAAATCTCGCCGCAGCACTCCTGGCCTTCGCGAACTGGAAGTACAAGTCTCCCCTTCTTGATCGCTTCTGTGGATCAGGAACAATAGCGATCGAGGCGGCGATGATGGCACGCAATATCGCTCCCGGACTCTTCAGATCATACCGTATCGAAGAACTTCCCTTGCATAATACCGTTCTCCTCGAATCAGTACGAGCAAATGCTGAGAAAAAAATCTACCCGAGTGGAGGGTATACCATCCATGCATCAGATATTGATCCTGCGATGGTCCAGATCGCACGAGAGAATGCTCGTCGAGCATGAGTTGCTGAAGATATCGTATTCTCGGTTGCTGATTTTCTTCACGATACCAACACTCTAGCACACCCAGACTCGGTCATCATCACCAATCCTCCATACGGCAATCGTCTCCAGAGCGATGATCTCGATGAGATCTACACAAAGCTTCTCTCAGAAATCCAGAGCCATGGAGGTGGGTGTATCACGACCTATAGAGTCGATATTCGATATGGTCTCGCGAATCGCAAACTCCTCAACGGAGGTGAGGAGTGTCGGTTCTGGTACAAGAAGGGTTAAATATTTTACAGGTAAAAATTCCTGTGAATTGCGATTAGAATTACTTGAATGCTTCATCGACTGTACCTGGTCTTGCTGATCCAACCACATATGGTGTTCACAATCATGGTCTTGGATTAGATACAAAAGGCTTTGGCGTAATCCGAGCAGCTTCTGCGACTCTTTCTTGAATCTCACGGGCCTGTGCTCAATGTGGATCAGCTAGATCCCTAAATTCTCGAGATTCTCAGCTAAGTACGTCAAAAAAAACAGCCATAAGTATCAGCAAAACATATGAATCCACGTCTGATGCCATATATCTATTGTCCTTGTGGTGATACACAATTACTTGTATTATTGAAGAGATTATGGTAGTCTACGGATTCATTTATCTATACGAATACTCATTATGGGAAAGATTATCTATTGTATTCTATTTCTGATTTCCATCATTTTTGTGCAACAAGATGTGAGCGCAAGAGGTGGATGTTTTGCCTCTGGAACTCTGATACTGACTCTTGGATGAGAAGTGCCTATCGAGCAATTGCATACTAGAGATACTGTGATAGGCTACGATAGTATCACTCATACTCGGACCGTCTCGAAGATCACAGAGATAGACACCTATCTCCGGAGTGAATCCTATCTCATCAATGCCAAGACAAGAGTGACCGCGGAACATCCATTCTATGTATATGAATCTGGGTCATATATTATCAGAGAAGTAGGACTCCTGAAAGCAGGAGATTATCTGATCTGAGAACATGGTGAACTGATCCAGATCGACACTATAGAGCAAATTGAATGAGATATCCTCGTCTACAATCTCATCAATGTGGAGCCAACCCACAACTACTATGCGAACGGTATTTTGGTACACAATAAGTGATGAGGTGGCTGAGGTGGGGGTGGCTGAGGTGGGGGTCGCTGAAGTCACTCATCTCGACCACTGACACCTGCTGAGATCGCAGCCAACAATGCACTGCATGAATCACTCGTCAAGCAAGCAACAGCAGAGTATGCCAAGGCAAGCTGAAGTATCAACCCTCTCGTATGGGTAAGTGCTATTGGGGCAGTTCTCCTTCTCTCGATCCAAGATCCCAATGACGGTATATTGGTTTTCATAACCTTGATACTGATAATATTCGGAATCGTGTTGTTTATACGTTTTCTCTTCAGAAAACTCTATCTCGTGACGAAGCACTTCTCTACTGATCCTACTATGATCAGCTACGTCTCGAGTATAGTACCATCATTCATGGGTAAATATGGTTCTGCATACACCCAAGATACCGAGAGTTGGCGACAGAGAAAACCGAAGAAGGAGCTCGATCCAAATGAATATGCTCCATATAGTCGGGAATCACTAGTCGCTCTTGTCGAGAAGGTATTCTTGATATATGAACTCGATTGGACCAAGAAAGATTGGGAACACATGCAGAGCTATATCACACCAGAATATTTGGAGGAACAGAGGAATCTTTTTGAGAAAGATTTTGGAGACAATTTCGATATCAACTATGATCCTAGAGTCGATACGATCACCCCTATAGCTCTCAAGTCAATATGAGAACCTATCACTGGAAACAACTATACGCAGTCGATAGAATTCCAAATCAATGCGAATATGATCAATTTCGAAGTGAATCCGAGTGGAAACGTGGTGAGCGGAAAATCAGTACGAAGATCTTTCACTGATTATTGGACTTTCACCTATGAATCCAGTACAGAGAGATGGCTTCTGGATAATATTCGTCAAGGATAACCTCATACTGTATAATAATTCCCCCATTCGAAACGAGTGGGGGAATTATGGTTGTACATGATGGTAGCGCCACGGAGAATCGAACTCCGATTACGGGAATGAGAATCCCGTGTCCTAGCCGTTAGACGATGGCGCCGGAAGAGAATAACAGTATTTCAGAGTGAGGCTTCTCCAGTAGAGACTCGAGTTCTCATTTCTCTTGCTCTATACCTCTGTCATCCTGTTATTCTGTTGTTCGAATACACTACTTTCTCAGATCTGTGGTGATACCCATAGAGCGAGCTGAACCCGCGACGATAGACATCGCCATATCGAGATCATTGGCGTTGAGATCTGGCATCTTTCCTTCAGCGATCGTCTTGAGCTGTGCTGTTGTGAGGTGACCAACCTTGACCTTGTGTGATTCCTTGGATCCGCTCTTGAGTTGGAGGGCATCCTTGATCCACCATGTCATAGGAGGCTGCTTGGTATAGAAGTCGAATGATCGATCAGCATAGATATTGATCACTGTAGGAAGGATTTTCCCCATCTGATCTTTGGTCTTTTCATTGAACTGTTTGCAGAATTCTGCGATCTGGATACCTGTAGGTCCCAGTGCTGTACCGACTGGAGGTGCTGGATTTGCCTGACCTGCCTTGAGTTGGAGTTTCACCACTTTGGTTGGTTTCTTAGCCATAATAAAAAATGTTGCTCATCCGCATCATGGTCGGGAAACTCATGAAAAAGATGATAGGAATATAAACGTTGAAGCTCGCGTATTATAAAGAATATGAGAAAAATGCAAGAAAAAATGACAAAAAGAAAAAGATGTGCTA
>JAYTYQ010000056.1:0-3595 GCA_043742285.1 Candidatus Altimarinota bacterium | reverse complement strand
GAGATCGAGATCGGGAGTCTCGGCGAGCATGTATCCGAAATAGGTAGAAGTATTGTATGTATATGGTTCACGGATCTTCGGCATGATGATCGAGTCATCTGCGATACTCCTCCCAGTACTCACCTCACTCGATGAGATGAGGAATGTATTTTTTCCATATTTCTTCGCGGCAGTGAGAATGATCGGAGCATGCTTCTCACCGCTTGCAGATACGACGACGATGTCAGTGATACTCGCAATATTCTCGAGCTTTGCCTCCACCTCAGACTCGACAGCGAAATATGCAGGAGTATTCCGAAAGAGTATCCGTCCTGTATAGTAGCCATTATTGCTCCCGACGACGAGGGGTGTATGGAACTGTGTGAGATCGATCTTCGGAAGCTCTGATTTTGTACTATAGAGATCGATCGTCTCGAGGACAATCTGATCGAGGGTGAGGAAGTGCATACTACGCATGAGTTATCGATAGGGGATTTACTTTCTTTTGAATTGTCCATTTATCCTCACCAGTTCATTCACTATAAATATAAGTCCAATCTTTCGTTTCAAGGGTTGATATTATGTTACTAAATAATCTATGAGAGCGTGGAATTTCTACGATCCTGCCCTCTTCTACGAGTGACGTGATGCGCTCTGGTCATTGGCCTCTTCTGAGTCTATATGGTCACACTGAAAGAGTGGACCTTACCAAATCTGCAACTGGCACAGCAACTCACTTTATATCAATTCATAAGGAGGGGGGGGATCATAGTGATGAGCTTCATTCTCATGAAATCATTCTATCCAATAATCAGTATAGGAAAAGCATATTTTTTACTTCTCATTAATAATTGCTTTAATTGTCCCTATCTGACCAGAGATTTCTATTCACCATACTCTATTTTTTGGATTTTGCCTTAGGGCAGCATGAAGTCAAAGTGCCCTGAGTGTTCGCACAAGAGTACTAGTTCAGAGTTCGAAAATCTCTCCCGTTTCATGGATTCTAGGTTTTTTATCTTGAAGATTTCATTGGAGAAATTGAAGAAAATCACCGTCTCACCTTTGCGTTTCCGATGCAAGGAGGGCCAAAGACTTTTCGTGAACGTCTAAAAGTCTCCTGCAAATTTCGACAACAGCATTTACAGTATCTAAAGAAGTACCATCCATTCATATTGACGATCAAGGCAACTGAGTATTCTTGTTTCCCGTTGCAATAATAACTGCAGTTGCAGAATGGGGTCAGAATCATTGTGATGAATAAAAATTTAGTCCTCAGGCCATAAGATGGCTTGCTATCCTCATTCAGTTCATATAATTTGAAGTTAATTACTATATGTGAATGAATTAAGATTCATCAGTTTTGGAGTAAAATTTATCATTTTTTTCTTATGGTTTCAATTGTTTGTATTGAAGTGAATTATGTAATCTTCTCCAAACCTACTCGCCCTTTTTCTTTATCTACAGCGTATACCCTTACTTTCACGATCTCGCCCATTGTAGCGACAGTATTCACATTGTCAATTCTTTCTTTCACTCCGAATTTCGAGATATGGATCATCCCTTCTTTTCCTTTCGAGATCTCTACGATCGCTCCCACCGTATCGAGGATTTTTATGATTCGACCTTCATAGATGTCACCGACTTCGATATCCTTCAGGATTCATTTGATGAATTCGATGGCAGCTCGACCTGCTTCCTGAGTCTTCGCTGTGACGGTACATTGGCCATCATCTTCAAGGTTCACCTCAACCCCGAAGTCCTTCTCGATTCTCTGAATCGTCTCTCCTCATTTGCCGATCACTTCGCGCATCTTCTCTTCTGGGACGAAGACTGCTAGGAGGAATGGTGCGAGAGGAGAGAGTTCAGTACGGGGTTCTGCGAGGCATTTCTGCATCTCGCCCATGATGTATCCACAGGCATCGACGGATTTCTCGAAGACTTGTTTGATGACTTCCAGAGAGAGTCCAGCGATCTTGCAGTCCATCTGGAGAGCAGTGATCCCCTTTTCTGTTCTTGCGATCTTGAAGTCCATATCACCGAGGAAGTCTTCCTGTGCCTGGATATCGGCAAGGATCTCATATCGTCCACTCTCTTCATCGTAGATCATCCCCATCGCGACTCACACGACCATGGATGTGATAGGAACTCCCGCATCCATAAGTGCCATCGTCGATCCACAGACCGATGCCATAGAAGAGGAGCCATTGCACGTCGTCGTCTCAGAGACAACCCGGATCATATAGGGGAAGTCGCTCTGTGGTGGGAGCACTGGTTCGAGCGCCTTCTCGGCAAGTCTGCCATGTCCGACCTCACGACGACCGACTCAACGAAGTGGCTTCACTTCACCGACAGAGAAGGGAGGGAAGTTGTAGTGATGGATATATCTCTTCGTATCCTCTTCATACATATCATCGATGAGCTGGATATCGGATGGTCCACCGAGCGTTGCTATCGAGAGGACTTGAGTCACTCCGCGCTCGAAGAGTGCGGATCCATGAGTACGAGGGAGGATCGGAGCGGTAGCACGGACCGGACGAACTTGATCACACTTTCTACCATCGAGACGTGTTCTCGTATTTAATACGGTGGAACGCATATGAGTTGAGATGACCTTTTTTACAGCATCCGCTATATCACTCATTTTTACTAGTCTCTCAGCTGGATCATTGACCACAATGTATCCATCTTCTATCGAACATACTCTACGATTTCATTCAATATTTCCTTCAAAATGAATTTTCATATTTTCTACGAGATCATGCATTGCATCATGAAATTCGAGCTTTCCGAGATTATATAATTTCTGTATATCCTCTTCTTTCATAACTCATCGAACTATCGAATATACATCAGGATTTGGATCTTTGATCATCAGTGTAGTTACTGGAAGCGCATAAGACTTCATATATTCTGCGAGAAAGTCTTTTTGTGCAGTACAGAGATTTTTAATTATGCTATGAGCATATTCGAATGCTTTTACCATGAGATCATTACTCACTTCATTTCCTTGGCTTTCTACCATAGTGATTGCATCGAGAGTACCTGCGACGGTGAGATCGAGATGAGCTCCTTCTATCTGCTCGAATGTCGGATCGAATATGAAGTTTCCACTTTCATCACTTGTTATACGGACAGCGGCTATAGGTCCTTCGAACTCCCCTACTCCTGCGAGCATGATCGAGAGAGAGGCTCCTGTCACGCCGTACCATCAGAAATCAGAAAGTCCACTCGATGACATGATCGTCGAGATGATCTGCGTATCGGTACGAGTATTTTTCGGGAACATTGGGCGGATCGGACGATCGATCATTCTCGAATTGAGGATAGATGCCTCACTTGGGCGACCTTCACGCTTCATGAATCTATTGCCCCCGATTTTTCCATTGGCATAGTATTTCTCCTGGAATTCGACAGTAAGAGGGAAGAAGTCTCCATCCTTCGGATTCCCGATGCCCGTAGTCGTGAGGAGAAAATTTCCGACTTCATCAGAGATGACGACTGATCCAGTAGCAAAGAGTGCAAGTCTCCCTGATTCGAATGTGATATTTTTATTTCCTATTTTATAGGTTTTGGTTACGACGACACGGTCGAGAGCAGTCTTATCTTTGAGTCAGAC
>JAYTYQ010000055.1:0-2525 GCA_043742285.1 Candidatus Altimarinota bacterium | reverse complement strand
GGCTGATTCTCTATATATTCTGTGATATAGGCATCCGAGTTGTCCTCAGCAACGAGAAGCCTGTAGGCTCGATAGGTATTATCCGAGAGACGCGCATATTGGAAGTTGTAGTTCGAGAGGGGCGCGAAGGTGATCTGAGTATTGGAACCAGGGATCATCACATAGGAAGGATTCGAATATCCTGCAAAAAGCGATTCGAGGTTTCCAATACTTGATGCATAGGCCGTATATCCATTGACCGCTGTCGAAGTATATTGACCATTCACGTATTGGGCACGCGTCGTGCTTGCCTGATATTGAGCACGCGTCGTGATACCGAGAGTATTATAGACATTGGTGACATTGGATCCTGCAGCTGGAATATAGAGATAGTTCTTATAACGCTTTGAATTCGTGGCCGTATAAGAATGAGAGAAATACGATCCGTTATCGACAAAGGAATTGAGATCAAGACTCGTGATATTTCGAGTCAGAGTTGTCGTTCCTGTCTCGAGATATTCGACGATGAATGCCTCAGAATTGTCCTTCGCGATATAGAGCTTGTAGAGGCGATAGAGGCGACTAGTTCCGTTCGCAATTGCCTGACGGTTGAAGTCATCAGCACTCAGAGAAGTGAATGAATCGGTGATATTCGATGAGAAATTGTAGGTGGCTTGGCTTGTGCGTATCGAGTTATTCGCAATGGTACGCATATTCTGGATACGAGAATTATCCGTCTCAGCACCATAGTAGACTCCTATCGTTCGACCTTGAGCGGAGTTCAGTGTACGAATGAGGGAAGTCGAGATGAATTGACTCGAATATGGCTGACTATTGTTGGAGTTATTCGTCTGTGGAACATAGGTATAGACGTCATAGTCACGGTACGAATTCGTATACGTATTGGAGTGAGTGAGATCGACTCGTGCCTGAGTAGAAGAGTATGTATCGACAGTAAAGCTCACCGTCGAGACACTCAGTGATCCATAGTTCGAATATGATGGTGGAGTATAGGTATTGTAGTAGGTATTCGACGTATTATAGGGATACGTATACGTCGGTGCTACATAGGTGTTATTCGAATAAGGAGTATATGGGTACGCATTGTTATTGTAGAGGGATTGGTAGCTAGTCGAGCTTTTTGGTGGTAGAGCTACATTGAATGGATCGTAGATATCACAAGTACTACATGTGCCCTCAGAAACTCCTGCGATCGCTGAATCGAGCTCATCGATGATGGCTGCAATATCAGAAAGTGCCCTTCCAGAATAGAGACGTGAGTTCTGACGCTTGACGTAGGTCGATCTGAGATCAGTGAGAGCATTGGTAATATCTGATGTGGAATATCCATCGCGTTGAAGCTTCTGCACATAATTATTCACGAATTTCTCAGCTTTCGAGATATTGCGAGAAGACTTTGTAGAATAGTTCAGTGAAGGCGTATAATTCGATGAAGTATTGTAGGAATTATAGCCACTATATGTCCCATAAGCTCAAGCCTCTATAATACATGAAGAAAATCCGAGCAAAAGAATAGGAACAAAAAATGATATACGGCGGAATGGGAAGGTGTGCATAAGTGAGAAAGAATATATACTAGACGATTCATATAATACTTTTTTCGATAAAATGTCAAGTCAATTTCCAGAAATCACGACAGATGAGGCATGCGGAAATTTGCAAAAAAAAAAAAACAGTGGTAACTTGGGAAAGTAATCTCCACGTATAAATATACAATACTATGTCTGAAAAATTCGATCCTGTCACATGGCTCAAAGAAAAAGGAAAAGATTTCAATGGTGACTATGCTGAGATCAAGAAAATAGATCCGACTCTCGATGCAGCAAAAATCAAGGCAATTGGAAGTGCTGTGAGAGATGTGAAGGCAAAAGAGATAAATTCAAAAGCCCTTGATTCAGTAGAGGCAATTGCGCTCCTTAACCTTAGCTATCCAGATTTCTGAATACAAATCAAAGATGCTGCTCCTGCTCCTGCTCCTGCTCCTGCTCCTGCTCCTGCTCCTGCTCCTGCTCCTGCTGAAAATGATCCGACAAAAGAAGCAAAAGAAAAGCAAGTAATTCTCACTAGACTCAGTGGGACAACCGTTGAATTTGGTGGGCAAACATTTGGAATTGATCTAGATACGGTCACCATCCAAAGAAAATGAGATAACTATACATTCACGTCTTCTGCAGTGTGATTCAACTCTATAAAAACTCCAATAGAAGTGGACAAAAATGGTACGTTGCTAACCAAAGAAATTGAATTCTGAGTGTCATGATTATTGAGAACATTAGCTAAACTAACATGAAAGCTAGTACCGCTAGATTGAGTCTATGCACTTACACAAACATGAAATACTCTCAAAATAGCGAAGAAAGCATAAAAATTCCCCTCCTGACCGAGGGGAATTTTTGTAAAGCTTTTTTGGGAAGGTGTAATGGAACTACACCATGCTCGTACTCGCGGTCGTGATCTCGAATGAATCTCGAGAGTCAGCATACTCCGTTCCATCGGATTCATGAGAGAAGAACTCTCCGACATCA
>JAYTYQ010000054.1:0-2320 GCA_043742285.1 Candidatus Altimarinota bacterium | reverse complement strand
AGAAACACCGATCACTTCATGACTATGATCTATCTCAAGCTTTGAGACTTTCCTATTTGTCAAGCGAGATAGCTACCAAAGGGAAATGCGGAAGAGCCCAATATTCTTATGTCTTCTGCTTTCTCTACTACAATTCGTGATCAGATGATTGAAGATCAGCCAAATCCATTCTACAGGGACTATTCACGACAGTGAAACTCTTATCAGAGATTGGGCGATAGAAATAATTACAAAGCTCGCAACCGTAGCGTAATATTAAAGATATGAAAGGTACCTCTCTATTGACCGCAGAGGAGTACCGATATCCCCAGTAATGTCATTGGTATTCTGGAGAATCGCTCTGAGAATCATGTCAGCGTGAATCTAAATCCTACTGAGCTAACTGTTCCTGATGCCTTTAGATCTGCTGAACTTGATACCAGAACGACTATCGCTGGCAACTTAATTGAGGATACTACTAATGAGTGGCATGATACTATTTCTGATTTCTGAAACCAAAACCCTGCTCCTGCTCCTGCTCCTGCTCCTGCTGCTCCTGCTCCTGCTCCTGCTCCTGCTCCTGCTGCTCCTGCTCCTGCTCCTGCTGCTCCTGCTCCTGCTGCTCCTGCTCCTGCTCCTGCTCCTGCTGCTCCTGCTCCTGCTGCTCCTCCTGCTCCTGCTCCTGCTGCTCCTGCTCCTGCTCCTGCTGCTCCTGCTCAGGCTCCTGTTGCTCCTGCTCAGGCTCCTGTTGCTCCGACTCCTGCTGCTCCTGCTCAGGCTCCTGTTGCTGCCTCTACCCAATGAGAAACCATCGAAAATATACTCCAAAAACTTCCGACATGAAAGGTGCTCCAACTCAGTATTCCAAACAATTGAGAGCAGGTTCAATATTCTGTTATATACTGGAAAGTTGACTGAGATGATCTCATACTCACACTTTCGAAAAACGACTGAACACAGAAATGACACTATAAAACTCTGGTAGTTCCAAAAAATACCGTTCTCACGGATGGGAATCTTCCATACACTGGATGGTATGACCAATGAGTTCGTCAGGATACAGAGGGACACAAAAAATTGGAAAATGTTCACATTGCTCCCAACGCAATAGATCGCGAACGACTCAGTACCTATCTCGCAAGTGTCACTCCGACGAGTCCTGTAGTACTTTCGACTATTAATATGTATAGTGATGAGAATTCTAAAAGAGATTTTACGATTATCTGAGCAAAAAAAATAGGCGATCATCTCTATGATGTAGAAATGATTAATGATGCAAATTGAGCAAAGAAACTCGTTCGAGCAAAAGTAACATGAACTCCATGATCTGAGAAAATAGAATTCGAAGGCGAATATACAGAACCATGATTCCTACGCAGTAAGTTGTATGAGCCCTATGCCAGCTCTGCAATACGTTATGTAACAAAAGTACACCTCTGAATGGCAAAAAAGCCATCACTCTGGGAAAAAACAAGAGAAAAATTCGAGAATTGGATGAAAAAAGAAGATAGAGTCCAGTCCACCACAATTCATCAAGGCAATCCTACAATACAATTAGCACCAGCATTGGCGCCGGTACCAGTATCCCTGCAATCGGCACCAAATAATACCAAAGACACTAAGGAAGCTCCGCAAGCTCAGTGATATACTCAACAAATCCTGAGTGCACTCAGAGAAAATAAGCCAGTGACTCTTTTTCGTAATGGACAGGCAGCCATCTATCTCACGAGCATAGTTCCAGGAACTTTGTCAAATTCGGACTATTATAGATTCTACTATCGACTATGAAATGCTAGTGATGATAGTCAAATTATTCATATACAAAGAGAAGCCTTGAATACTTTTTGAACAAGTGGGAATTATACTCTTCCAGTGACATGCTCAGGTTCATGAGATACATCTATAGAAGAAACCTTGAAACTCAACAGGATTATCATAGATGATCAGAATATCCTTCCACCAGATACTGATACTCCTCGGAAAGATGCAAAGAAACAAGAAGATAGCAATAAGTCTTGATTCTGAACAAAAATAGCGTCCTTTATGAAGTCATGATTGAGATGACTCTTCTGATGACGATAATTATCTTCCCATCTTTCTGAGAATACTACTCTTCCACCGCTCCGTCTCATATCATCCGATCCTCACGATTTCGATATCAGGAAAGAGTTCTCAGAGTTTCTCTATCGGGACTCGCTGATCATATCAGAAAGCGAGGACATCTGGCGAGAGCTCTCGGATCGGTGCGAAGATATCTATCTCACTTCCGAGGATGACATTTGCCTCTGGGAATGATTTCTGAACATTTCGGAGCCTCTCTCACTCAGGATGAATGGGGTAT
>JAYTYQ010000053.1:0-2808 GCA_043742285.1 Candidatus Altimarinota bacterium | reverse complement strand
AAATTCGATTCCACTCTTCAATTCTTCGTTAATCATTTCTATGGGGAAACCGTAAGTTTGAAATAAATCGAAAGCATCTTTTCACGAAATCTCATCTATCGCATATCTTGAGCTTCTCGAATCTCTCAATTCCATTTTATCTGCTTCAGATTTAATAACATCTCATCAATGTATAGCTTTTTTATGTACTAATTTATATAATTCTCTTATTCCTTCTTTGAGTGTTTTACTAAACTTTTCTTCCTCAATTTTCAACTCATTTTTTATTTTCTCAGCATTGTCCTTCACGCTCGCATAGATTTCTGAGAATTGCTCGATATAGATAGTCGCGATCTCTGTCGTGAACGGAGCTTCATATCCCATCTTGTATGCTTCGCGGATGGCACGACGGATGAGACGACGAAGGATATATCACTGATCGACATTCTTCGGAGTGACCCCATCAGCGATCATATGGGTCGCTGTACGGATATGGTCTGCGATGATGCGAGCAGATCGTCGAGTTGTTTCCCAATTCACATTTTCTTTGTCATCAGTTCCGAATATTTCATGGATCCGTGTAATAACCGCAGAGAAACAATCCGTATGGTATACTGATTTTTCATGATTGAGTGCTGTGGTAATACGCTCAAGCCCCATACCAGTATCGACACACTGGGCAGGGAGAGCTTCGAGAGTAGATGCATCCACACGATTGTATTGCATGAAGACATTGTTCCAGATTTCCATCCACATTTTTGGATCAGTTCATTTATTCGACCCATGAGGAGGCTTCCCTTCTCCCATCCAATAGAATATCTCCGTATCAGGACCACATGGACCTGTCGGACCGGCTGCCCACCAATTATCCTCAGCAGGGAGTCGAGCGATACGTTCATCACCGAAATCGAGTCCAACATTTTTCCAAACATTGTTCCAGATCTCTATCGACTCAGTATCGAGAGGAGCATTGGCATCTCACTCGAATACCGTGACCGAGAGCATCTCAGGATCAAGCGCCAGCCACTCAGGACTCGTAAGAAATTCCCAGCTCATCGCGATGGATTCTTTTTTGAAGTAGTCTCCGAGCGACCAGTTTCCGAGCATCTCGAAAAATGTCAGGTGCGTATCATCACCAACATCATCGATATCTCCTGTGCGCACACATTTCTGTACATCTGCGAGGCGCTTGCCGAGTGGGTGAGGTTCTCAGAGTAAATATGGGACAAGTGGCTGCATACCAGCCGTATTGAAGAGAACTGAAGGATCATTCTCTGGTACGAGCGGTGCAGATGGGATAATGGCGTGATTTTTGGACTTGAAGAAGTCGAGATATTTCTGACGAATGGTGGATGCGAGGATCATGGGGGAAAAAAGATTAAGTTTGAAAGCTATTTTCTGAGATAAATAACAGTGCAATCTTCTGAAAATAAGGGACGAAATGCTCAGGATTGTTGTTGACAGCCTCTTGAAGATCATTGGGCGATACCCATCTGATATTCTCTACTTCTGATTCTTGTAATTCAAACCCTTCGATAGGAATATCAAGTACACTTGTAAAATACTGAATAAAATACTGAAATCAAGACTCAGGTTTTGTTTTATGACTGAGTTTGATTGTGATGTTTCGAATTCCGATTTCTTCTTCTACTTCTTTGATAAGATTTTGTTCATACGTCTCATCTATTTCCACCGTTCCTGATACGGCTGTTCACCACTTGAGTGGATTATGTTTTTTTGACCTATGTCTCTGAGAAATGAGGATATCTCAATGACTATTGGTCAACCAGAGAGCGGAAACTCGAGATATATCATCTCTATCGAGAGATCTACGTTCCTTGTAAGTGATGATGACATCATCTTTATCGACGATGGGAATGAGTGGCATGAGAGAGAGAAGATTATCTTGTGAATTATATGGAAAATCCAGAAAAATCCATTCGAAATTTGACAAGAAGAAGAAGAAGAAGAAGAAGAAGAAGAAGAAGAAGAAGAAGTATGCTGATATCTATAATTAACTACAATGAGTATGGTAGAACAACCACCGAAAACATCCGAATCAAGAACAGGACAAGATGATTTCGCTTTGCTATTAAAATGAGTCGAAGCAGGCACAAGAAATCGTGCTCTAGCTACGCTCGCAGATCCAGAATGAACAACATGAGAAGGCCCCAGTTTAGCTGAAAGCTATATTATGCAAGTAACCTTGGTCCATACATTAGGGACTCAACTTGCTGATTTGATAAAAAGACAACAAGGAACAGATGCGGCAGTTAGATGAATACGAGATTATTTAGACGCACACTTAGTCGAGGTGACTGTTCCGCAATACGCTTGAAAAAAGAACAGATTGACAGGATATTCCACTCATGAAGTAGATCAATTATTGGCAAGTCTATCCAAATTAGAGGCTCATCTAGAACTTATGTACAGTGATTTGAGAGGTCGAATAGACTCTTTAGTAGAAAAATAGGAGTCTCGGAAATATTTATCATAAATCATTGTCACCGACTCGTTTCCCCGGCTTGTTTTTATTTCTTCATACTGATACCCTTCCCTCCACCATAAAGCGCGAATATCGCGAGAGTACCGAGAAATATCGATATACCTGTATATGACACAGTATGAAGGATTTTCTCTGAGGCAAACATCGTCACAGCACCCACGAGGGAGAGGATGAATCCATAGAGTGCCGATGTATAGTCCTTATCTGGATCTTCTCAGAGGAGAGCATAGAAGTGAGACTCTGCGAGATTCACCGCTCATCCGAATGAGAGTCCGACGAGGAATGCGAGTCACTGTACGATCGCATATAGATCGAGTGACTTT
>JAYTYQ010000052.1:0-5398 GCA_043742285.1 Candidatus Altimarinota bacterium | reverse complement strand
TTCGATGAGAGTGAGCCATTCGCGAGGACTGTCGCCATGACTCCTCTGAGAGAGAGGTGATAGAGCATATGTTGTATCCATCAGAAGTTCGCATTTCCTGCTGGTGGGACTCAGTATTTCCATCTGGCATCATCCTGAAGGATATCTACTCACCAGTCAGACTGATTGAATGGAGGGTTTGCTATCACGAAGTCAGCCTTGAGATCAGGATGAGAGTCTCTGAGGAAAGATCCTTCAGTATTCCATGAGACGAACTGAGAGTTGATATTGCGGATAGCGAGATTCATCTTTGAGAGCTTCCAGGTGGTCTGATTCGACTCTTGACCATAGATAGTGATATCTTGGATATTCCCTTGATGCTCTTCGACGAATTTCTCACTCATGATGAACATACCACCAGAACCACAGGCAGGATCATATACACGCCCTTTGTACGGCTCTATCATCTCGACCATGAGCTTGACGATAGATTTCGGTGTGTAGAACTGTCCTCACTTTTTCCCCTCAGCATTCGCGAATTCTCAGAGGAAATATTCATATACTCGCCCGAAGAGGTCTTTGGAGTTCTTCTGAGCTGCTCTGAGCTCAGTATTCGATATGAGATCGATGAGCTCTCCGAGAGAGGTTTTATCGAGATTTGGCTTCCCGAATACCTTTGGGAGGACACTGCGAAGTTCTCCATTCTCTTTTTCTATCGCTTCCATAGCATCATCGAGATATTGCCCTATAGAGGGAAGCTTTGCTCGGGCTTGGATATTTGTCCAGCGGGCATCCTCTGGAACGAAGAAGATATTTTCTGCTCGATATTCATCTCGATCCTCAGGGTCACCATATTCATCTGTCTCGAGCGTATCGTAGAGCTCCTGGAAAGCATCAGAGATATACTTGAGAAATACGAGTCCGAGGACTACATTTTTGTATTCTGCAGCATCGATATTCTTACGGAGTTTGTCTGCAGCCTTGAAGAGCTGAGCTTCGAAGTTTTGAGGAGATTCTTGTATCATAGTTGTTGTGTATTATTTCCATTTATGAGAGCTGAAGCTATACGGAGTATATTTATTTTTGAAAGAAAGTATATATTCATAGCAATATGAGTTGATATCACAAAAATTGTGAATACTCACTATTTTCGTATGAGAAATATATCTCAATAATTTAGGGTAAATATTGGTTTACGCACAAAAAATCCTCATTTAAAAAATAAGGATTTGACAAATTTAGCGAATGGTGGACCGAGGCGGGCTCGAACCGCCGACCATCGCCTTAAGAGGGCGTTGCTCTACCAACTGAGCTATCGATCCATATGATGAACTCGCACAATGTATAGAACTTTTCTGAAAAATCAAATTTTTTATCAGGGAAACTCCGGCTTCCTTATACGATAGACGAGAAGGGCATGGAGAGGAAAGAGGGGAATGAAAAGGAAGAGGATGGGGAGGCTCAGATTCGTGACCTTTTTCTGGTCTTCATACTCTATAGGCGAATTGAGCGTCTGATCGAGTGTATCGAAGATCGTCTCGAATATATGAGCATCGCTTGCTTGGAAGAACTTCCCATTTGTAGTTTTCGCGATCTTCTGGAGCATATCGTCATCGATATCGGCACGCAGCTTCACTCATTTCTCATCATAGAAGTATTCTCTTCTTCCATCGGATCAGATATAGGAGAGGAGTGCGCCTGATGATTCCCCTATCCCAATTGCCGAGACTCTCGCACCATGCGATCTCAGGTACTCTGCCGCAGTGATCGGATCAATACCGATGTTGGCTCGACCATCCGTCATGAGGATAATATCCTGAGTCTTGAGGTCTTTGCGTTGATTGAGCATATCACTCGCGAGAAGTGCATCCCCGATATTGGTTCCCGAAAGTCCTGGGAGGTTTTGTTTGATCGTATCAGTTGAGATATGCTGAATCATATTACTCAGTCCTTCACGATCCGTCGTGAGGGGAGAGAGGACGAAGGCCTTCCCCGCAAAGATCACGAGTCCATACTGATTCGTACTCTCATGAGAGAGAAAGCTGATCAGCAGATTTTTGGCTCGCTCAAGCCGACTCGGCGCAATATCATCGGCAAGCATCGATTTCGATATATCGAGCACCAATGTCACCGACTTTCCTGAACTGAGAGGGACTTTATGAGTAGTACTAATACTCGGAACAGCGAGAAGGAGAAAAGTCAGAAATATCATACTGCATCGAAGTATCCAGATAAACATAAGAGAAAAAGGTATTCTTGAGTACTTTTTCATCAGAGAATTCGGAAATGAATATCCCACCTTCTCACGACAAAAAATCCACCAGATCAAGAGCACTGGAAGGGAAGCATAGAGAATGAATGGGTATTGCGTCTGCATAGTATATTATTTGTTCTTCCACAACAGTACGAGCCGAGTATAGAGAATATGGATTCGAGTAAAGTATACGAGTCGGAGAGAATTTCTTTGAACCCGGTGGATACCAAAAAGAAGAATTAGACCAAGAAATATAAAAATAAGTCCAGGGAGAATGGGGAGAATAATTCCCAATATTCCTATAACAAACAATATCATGGCAATCAATATCTTCAGAAAAATAGGAAACGCATGAAATCTTTGATACCAATTATGGTTGTGGATGATTGTGAAAAAATCTTCGATTTTTCGGATGACTAATTTCTTGTGCATGCGTCTCAGTATAGAAAAATGTGATCTTGAGTCAAGCGAGCTATATATCAGAAACAACCATAAAAAAAGAGGACCGTATGATCCTCTTTCGTGTATTATCCCTCTGAGCCAGATCCTCCAGAATCACCATGTGGCCGTGGTGGACGACTCGAACGATCTCGGTCATAGGACTTGTATCCTCCATCATTTCCCTTATATCCTCCTCCTGAGCCTTCTCGAGATGAGCTTCCAGATCGACCTTCTCGGGATTCATAACCTCCAGATCGAGATGACCCTTGGTATCCCCCCCCCGAAGAGCTGCCACCGCGATACCCGTCTCCACCTGATCCAGATGAAGACGAGCCTCCATGGTAGCTGCCACCAGAACCCCCACCTGATGATCCACGATATCCAGAAGAACTTCCCGAATCACCCGAGCGACCAGATCCCTGATATCCGCCTCCACTTCCACCAGACGAAGATCCGCGATATCCGCCTCCACTCCCGCTTCATCCAGAAGAACCTCAACGGTATCCGCCACTTCCACCTGAAGACGAAGATCCGCCACGGTATCCGCCTCCACTACCTCCACTCGATCGTCCTCGGTATCCGCCTCCACCACTACCCCCGCTAGTTCCATAAGATCTTCGCTCTTCCTTGACTCGTGGAACAATCGTTCCTTCGATATCGGTCTCAGTGATCTCGATCTTATTGGTACGTTCGATACGTTGGAATGGTCGCATCTCCTCGCTTGAGACGAGCATGATCGCTCGGCCATCAGCACCCGCTCGCCCCGTTCGACCGATACGGTGAATATAGGACTCTGGATCATGAGGCACATGATAGTTCACGACGAGATTGATATTGTTCATATTGAGTCCTCGTGATGCCACGTCCGTTCCGATGAATATACGAACTTTTCCCTCCTTGAAGTCCTTGAGCGCTCGCATACGATCTCGCTGTTGCATATCACCATTGATGTAGGCGGCTGAGAATCCATCGCGAAAGAGATAACGTTCGAGCTCTTCGGTCTCGTGTTTTTTGGCTGTGAATACCATCACCTTGTCATCAGGATAGCGCTCGAGAATACGCTTCAATACTGGATATTTATCTCTAACTCCGACTCGCATGAAGACGTGATCGATCGTATCAACTGTTGGCGACTTCGAGAGCATGAGTGACTCAGATTCTCCCTTGATATGGCTATCGATGAGATGCTTGATCGCAGGGCTATAGGTCGCTGAGAACGTGAGCACCTGTTGGAGTGACTTGAGATTCTCCCATATTTCTGTCACTGCAGGGGCAAATCCCATATCCATCATCTGATCGACTTCATCGAGAATGAGCGTCGTGATATGGTCGAGATTGATCCATCCGCGTTCCATCAGATCGATGAGACGACCAGGAGTTGCTATGATGAACTGAGGACCGTCGCGGAGTGCTTCTTTCTGCTTCCAGATGGGAGAACCACCGAAGACTGCGAGAGAACCCATACGCATATGACGAGAGAGGTTGAATACTTCATCTCGAGTCTGACATGCGAGCTCACGAGTTGGCTCGAGGATGAGAACTTGTGGTGTACGATTCTTGGAATCGATAGTGTTGAGTGCTGGGATACAGAATGCTGCAGTCTTGCCACTTCCAGTCTGAGACTGGACGATGACGTTCTTGCCCGCGAGAGCAAGAGGAATGACCTGCGATTGGACTTCTGTTGGCTCATGATAGCCGAGATCAGTGAGTGCCTGGATGATCTCTGGGCGAAGGGAAAGTGTCGAAAAAGACATAGAAAATAGATAAGCACAGATAGGGATATCCGCGAAAAAATAAAAAACAGATATTTCTCGAAGGCTCAAATACGCCTCTCGAAACTCTGACAATATCCTTTTATAATATAGGAAGATTTACGATAGTAGTGTTTTCGATATGTCTCGAAATACGGGTGTAAACAGCTCCAGTATAAGGAGAAGCTATCTCTAATGGATATATATGCTCCTCGGGAAAAAGAAATTGATGCGTGAAGTATAGGAGGGAGAATCGGAAAGTCAAAAAGAAAAAGAAATTGACAATCATTGTATCTTTTCTTTTCGCATCATATAGAGACGTATATATGGAAATATGCAATAAGAGTTGACAGATGGGGATGGAAGGATATAAATAATATCCAGGAAGTGATGGGAAAACTATAGAACAGGTATACCTCTTACTCGTGAACAAACCTACGATATACCATTGAATCTCGATTCTGCGAAACTCACATGGGCAAAGAAACAGGCAGGAAAACTCTATCCGAAAGGGTAAAGTCAGAAATCAGTTTTTAATCTTCTAATTTTTTATTTTATGTCTCTTCGAATCGTCGATTCTCAAGGTATCCCTTTTGAACAAAAACTCCCAGAATGAGTCCAACAACTTAATGCAGGAAAGACCAAACTCATTTATCCATTCCAAGAGTGAGTAGTGGCAGTTCTACATAAGGATATCATCACGGCACATGATGACCCAATATATACCTGAGATGCTCCATGAAAAGGAACGGCAAGTGCATATTCTACAGCTCTTCTTTTTCAGAGAATTGCAACAAAAGGAGTGCCTACCTCTCATTACGGAATCATGAACTCCAATACCACTCTCGATAAGAGTCTTGACATGCTCCCATTTGAGATTATCTGGAGGAGATATAATGTAGATGGCAACAGTTGGATGAAGCGAAATCCTGGAAACAAATACCAGACAGGTGATAGGTACGATGAGGTTATC
>JAYTYQ010000051.1:0-1030 GCA_043742285.1 Candidatus Altimarinota bacterium | reverse complement strand
ATAATTGATAATTGATAATTGATAATTGATAATTGATAATTGATAATTGATAATTGATAATTGATAATTGATAATTGATAATTGATAATTGATATGCATCACATTGGCTTCATCATGGATGGGAATCGTCGCTATGCGAAAAAAATCTCGACTATCGTCTCGCTCGGTCATGCCCGTGGAGGGGAGACGCTTGAGCGCGTCATCAATATGTGTTACTTATACGGGGTAGAGTATGCAAGTTTCTGGGCGCTCTCTCGAGAAAATATCCTCACTCGATCTGAGGTAGAACTCTCAGTGATCTACGCTCTTCTCAGAGAGAAATTCCCGAAAATGATCGAGAATTTCCGGCAGAATCATATCGTATTCGAAGTAGTCGGAGATCTCTGGCTCGTGCCACCAGATATTCGCTCGATTATAGGAGATGCTATGGTCCGTACTGAGTGTGATACTCCGAAGATGACGGTGATATTTGCCATTGGATATAGTGGCCAAGATGAGATTGCCCGTGGCGTGAAGCGATGTCTCGCTGAATGAGTTGACCCATGATCACTCACTGACAAAGAATTCCTCACGTATCTCGATACAGGGAAGTATCCACCACCAGATATCATTGTCCGAACGGGTGGTGATATCCGACATTCTGGATACTTCCTCTATCAGTCTGCATATTCAGAGTATTATTTCACGGATATACTCTGGCCTGAGTTTGATGAGGCAGAATTCGAGAAAGTAGTCGAGTATTTCGCTCGTGTACGTCGTAACTTCTGACAATAATGCATATTCCACAGTGGATCATCGAAGAACAATCAGCAATCGAGAGTTCGATAGTACAATTTTTCTCTGAACGGTATGAGACTCAGGGAACCATACTATGAGAATATGAGCGTGCTATGCGCTATGCAGTCGAGTGATGAGGGAAGCGTCTCAGGGCGATCTTGCATCGTCTGACATATGAGATCGTCTCTGGTCAAAGGTCTCCAGATTTTCTGATGCGATCTGCGATCGGAATTGAGTGTCTCCATGCCTTCAC
>JAYTYQ010000050.1:0-5689 GCA_043742285.1 Candidatus Altimarinota bacterium | reverse complement strand
AGTTGGGAGTTGGGAGTTGGGAGTTGGGAGTTGGGAGTTGGGAGTTGGGAGTTGGGAGTTGGGAGTTGGGAGTTGGGAGTTGGGAGTTGGGAGTATAGTTCTCCCCCTTGTAGGGGGAGATAGAGGGGGTACCCTGGAATTGGCGGGTATTGCCCCCCTGATAAGGGGGGTTAGGGGGGTTTTGCTCGAGTTGGAGTTCTGACTCTCCCCCTTGTAGTGGGAGATGGAGGGGGTATCTTGGAATTTTGGAGGTACCGAATTCCCCTCTTGAGGGGTGGATCGCCAAAGGCGAGACGGGGTGGTTGCTCTGGAATTGGGGGAGATTGTATAATTCATCTATTTTGTCATTCTCAGAAGGAGAATCTGTACCTGATATTCCTATTTCTAAAAGAGATCTTCGCCAAGCTAGGATGACATAAAAAGTATCGACAAAATAATACTTCCTTGACCTAGGATTTTTCTCTGTATAATGCGAGCAATCATTATGATACCAGAATCTCTCCTCATCCAAGTCGAACCAATCTGGTGGATTGGAGGTTTTACGTGGTATTCACTCTTCGTAGGAATAACCATCTCACTCACTCTGATCATAGGATATAGAGGCATCAGGAAGACTATAGAGTATCTTCGAATGAGAAAGCGGAAATCAATATTTCTCGGAAAGCTTCCATGAATCGACTCTCCAGATTTCCTCATCGATGCCGCACAACACCTCAGGAGTGCTATCAGCCACATCTATATCCCCCACCATGGATATGCCCATACGGCTCGAGAGATAACTCAGTATGTGGATGATCCGACGATCATCTCACTCCTCTCGAAGATCGAACACGCTGAATACGGTCCCTATGATCTCTCGCGAGAAGATCGAGTATCAATTGTCACCATTCTCGAGGCATTGAGAGAAAAGATCAGGAAATGAAAATAAGCATAATTAAGAGATCAAAAATATCGAGATTTTTGACGGATTTTGGGAGATGGAGGTAGGCTCAAATGAGCGTTAAATATGGGTAAATAGAAAGACTAGATCGTCGTGAGGTGCATATCTCACTGGATGACGAGTTCACGTCGGACACGTCCAGATTGAGCGAGTGATCGTGACTCATGACTCATATCGAGGAGGGAAGTCTCGGATAGTCAGAATGCTCTGAGTGCTACGAGTCGAGAGTGATATGAGGCAAGAGCATGAGGTCACATGAGCGTGAGGTCGGTAGTCATATTTGTATTTTGAGAAGATATGTATAGAGTGTAGCATATTCTCTGATTGAAGTCAAAATCTCTTGTCCTATGAATCTCACCCTTCGAGTTGCGAATTACATGAGTCGATATGCTCCATCGAGAGCCAAGATCACTGAGTATCTGAAGAAGAAAAAATGTCAGGATATTGATGATTTTCTCACAGAAATCGGCTATGATGAGACACTCATGATTTCTATGTGGATGCGATCATTTCTCTCACTCGGAAAAGGGAAACGAGAGATACAATTGAAGCTCATGAAAAAGTGATATTCACGTGATCTCATAGCAGAGTATCTCTCACGCAATACTGAAGAATTGCAAGACTGGGACATGCAGAAATCGGCTCTTGTTCGACAGATTGATACGCTTATCGCTCGAGGCAAGTCTGTCCGTATGATTGGCGTGATGGTGATACCGAAATATCCATATTTTCGTGATGAGATCGAAGAGCTCCTCAGTGAACTTTCAGATATTCATTCGCTCGAAAAAGAGGTGCAAAAATACAAGAATCGATATAATGTACATGATCCGAAAGATCGAGAAAAGCTCATCGCGGCTCTTCTTAGAAAGGGGTTCGAATATTCGAGTATCAAAGAACAATTAACAATTAACAATCAATAATTCCATGTATATCTGCTCTTCCTGTCATGCATCGACTCCAAAATGGGTAGGAAAGTGTCCGAGTTGTGGAGAGTGGAATAGTCTCGAAGAATCCAAAGTGGATAAGAAAAAATGAAAAGGTGTATCCGGTCGTCAGATCGAAGTATGAAAAATCCAACTCGGTCCAGATCTCCTCATGGAGAAGATGACGAGCTCGAGTTCTGAGCTCGATAGCGTTCTCGGTGGAGGAATCACTCCGTGAAGTCTCATTCTCCTATCAGGTGAGCCAGGAATAGGAAAGTCGACGCTCGCGCTCCAGATGAGCCAATGGTATGCACAGAATGAACAATGAACAATGAACAATGAAGAATGAAGAATAAGAGAAACATTCAAAAATACCAAGAGTACTCACAGGACCTGAGTAGAAATTCTCTACGTGAGTGGGGAAGAGCACATCGGTCAGATATCGGCTCGAGCGAAGCGTCTCGCAGTTACCAGTGAGAATATCTCTCTCATAGCAGAGTCGAATTTCGATGATATCCTCGCAACGCTCGAACGACATCCTGCAGAGCTCATCATCATCGATTCACTCTCAGTCCTCTCGAGTGAACGTATCGATGGAAGTCCGGGGAGTATTGCTCAGATCCGTATCATGACAGAGATTCTCATGAACCTCGCGAAGAAGACGAACAAATCTATCCTTCTCATCGGTCATGTGACCAAGGACGGATCGATATCTGGTCCAAAATCTCTCGAACACCTCGTGGATGTGGTTCTCTTTCTCGAATGAGTTCGTACTGAGAATTATCGACTATTGAGAGCCTTCAAGAATCGATTCGGATCAACGGAGAACGTGTGACTCTTCCGTATGGAGGAAACGGGACTCGTAGATATTCCGAATCCAGGACTCGAATTCATCGATCCTGAGAATACCAAGCTCTCTGGATCAGCGCTGAGCTTCACATTGGAAGGCAATCGTCCACTTCTCATCGAGATCGAGTCCCTCACGATGTATACGAAATTCGGCTACCCGAAGCGATCAAGTCGTGGGATATCACAAGGAAAGATTGATCTCCTCATCGCCGTCATGAGCAAGTTCACGAAGGCCAAGCTTGAGAACTATGACGTCTACCTCAATGTCGGACGTGGAATATCACTCTCTGAACCTGGAGTGGATCTCGCTTGTATCGCGGCGATGCTGAGCTCTCGGCTCGATATCTCTCTCGGGCGGACCATTTTTCTCGGAGAAGTCTCCCTAACGGGTATTGTGAAGACCGTGTACTTCCTCGAGAAACGTATAACTGAAGCCGTCAAGCTCGGATTTACTCGTATCGTCATTCCTGCGCAATATACGGGAAATATTCCCTCAGGAGTCGAGGCTATTCGGATAATGAAGGTGAGTGAACTCGAATCGGTAATCGGTAATCGGTAATCGGTAATCGGTAATCGACAGAATGGTGCTATTCTTTCGAGGTGTCAGCTATATTCTTTGATTGGACTTTTTTGGTTGTTGGCTTCTTGATTGGACTTTTTTCTGGAGCTTTCTTCATTGTTTCCTTCTGAGGAATCTTTTTTATGGGGATGACCTTGCTTTCTGTAATTACTTTTTCTGAAGTGCTATTCTTCTTTTTTTCGATGATGTTTCTGGCTGATTGTTTTGCGTGTTCGAGTTCATCATTCTCTTCCTCGAGTTCAGCATTCTCTTCTGTGAGTTCATCGATGCGACTATCACGCCTCCTGATCACGAGCCACGCAATGAAAATGATGAGCACGGTGAGAAGTATCACTCCCATATTCAGAACCTTGTCGATATAGTTGTATTCGACGACAATATCACGCTCGAGTTCCATAGGTACAACTTTTCCTCCTTCTCCGATGTATTCGAGGGCGATCTTTGCCTTGATATGTTTTTTCGCTATGCTGATCTTGAGTTTCTCCCATGGCCACATGGTTTCTGCATTGCTATGAGCAGAGAGAGAGGAATAGTATTGTCATGGAGTCTGGAATTTGATCACCCTTTTCCCATCCTGATAGGTCTCATAAGCAAAGCCTTTCCAATCTACGGTATATATACGTTTTCTCTCTCCATCTGGAAGCACACTCCCTCATTCATCATTGATGGGGAGATAGTCCACGACCCGTTCACTGAGATAGATTCACTCAGGAGTTTTTATCGATTCTTTCCCGATCTTTCGTAAGAGCATGCCATCTTCATCATAGAGTTCGATGCGACCGATGGGTCGGATATCGATATTTCCAGAATTTGATACAGGAATACTGAATTTGACATTGAAGTCTGAATTATTGATGAGATCAGGTTTATTCCAGAATGGATTGAGTTCTACTTTGAGATAGTTGAGGGCTCAGGACCAATTTTTCGGATCTTTTGGTGATTGCATGAAGGCTTCGAGAGGATCTGGCGCACTGAAGAACGGTGTATCGATCTCGATGTCCCCGAGACCAATATCATAGACGAGCTTTCCAGGCACATTCACTTGAAATATGACTCAGAGTTGCCGTACCATTGTGATAGTCGCATTGCTCTGTCCTATATCAGGAGTGAAATAGACTATCCCATAGTGTCAGCCAGGAAGGGCGTTCACTGGTGCTGAGAAACTGATTTTTATGATTTTTTCTTTTTTTGCTTCGATTTTGACTCGAGCCTGATCACCGAATGATATCCAACTTGAGAGACTTTTTGGATCTGCTCAAGTTCCTGAATAGTTGTGACAAATAGGGGTACCATCGACGGTACTGGCGACACAATCACCTGAGCTGAGATTCACAGTATAGGCATCGGTACTTGAATTGTTGAATACTTTCACTTCTCGGACAATGGTCTTCCCAGTTCCTATACTGAATTCGTGTCGTGGAGGTGAGACACCGATTTCGATATTGGCTCCGAGTGCCAGTGTCGATACGGGAAGCAGAAATATCGTGAGGAGGCTGAGTCTCAGAAGTGATGAAAAACGCATAGAAAAGAGAATAAATGAAAAAACTTCATTCATAATAGAAAAACTCTCCTAAAAAGCAAAAAGTCCGTATAAGAAAATATAAGGACTTTTTGCTTTTGATAGGTCTGATTAAAAGTTTCCTGAGACAGTAACTTTTATCACATCTGTATAGTCTCCCGCTGGTGTCTGTCCATTGGGTTGTGCAGTGACCGAGAAGGTGAAGTCATCGACTCCTGTGAGAGGCTGCTGCTTGTTACACGTATAGAGTGTGACAGCCGTTGTATTGTTGACCTCAGTATTGACAGATCCAGACTGTGTAAATCCAGGAGCTGTTGAGTCCGTAGTACCAAGTGCTGAGATGAACTTGTAGCTATCAGCAAATCCATCTACAGAGAGTGAGTTGATTATGATTGTTCAACTTGTCGTATTCTGGAGTCCACCGTTGGTAGAGGTAGCAGTCACCGAAGCTCCATTCACGGCGTTCGTTCCGATTTCTATCTGTACACTTCCTGTTGAAGCCGTTGTACTCGAGAGATTGCCGAGAGCCATAGTACCAGAACCAGAGATTGTCATATTCAGAACCGGAAGGACGCGTGCTGTGACGAGGATACCATTGATTGTACCACTGGCACTTGATCCAACAAATGTATCATTCCAGAGAATGTTCGTCGAGAGAGCACCACTTCCGACGACAGTACCAGTACCAATCTGAGAAGCGTAGAGAGATGAGATGATAGATCCACCAGAGAGAGAGAGCGTGAGTGTGCCGACGAGTGCGACACGAAGGAGATGAGAGAATCGCATATGTGTATGAGAAAGAAAGTAAAAAATTGGAACAATAAAGAAATAAATACGTTAGAAGTTACCAGAGACAGTAACTTTTATCACAGAGCAGG
>JAYTYQ010000049.1:0-4319 GCA_043742285.1 Candidatus Altimarinota bacterium | reverse complement strand
ATGTGAGTTCCTGAGTAGATATGGTGTTCATGGTCGATAGTGTAGAGATGTCCATTGATTTGTATCGGTTTTCGCAGTATTCATCCAGTGAAGGATGCTTTCCCAAGATTTCACTCAGAGCCTATCTCCACGGTCTTGCCATTACGTAGTGCGTAGAGAAGGACATCATCTTTACGATCATAGGAGAGGGAAGTGATATCTGTATACGCTGAAGAGAGGATGATACCCCCACTTTGTATATGAGTACTCCCACTTCAGAGAAGTCTTTCGAGTATTCATTTCGATTCGATCCTTCAGGAGATCGAGAGCGAAATCAGAATAATCACTCATGCTATACAAGCAAGCGTGAAACTCCCAACAATGCCGAGAAGTGTATCGACTGTCTGCCTGAGTTCTGATGGATTCTCATTCGTTCCATCACCCCTATATGCCTTGAAGAGGAGTACGATACCCATGAAAGTAAATATCCATCCCCATGAGAGTCCATTCGTCTCGAGACTATTCTTGGCTTCCAATACTTGTCCGGAAAGTGTGAGAAAGAAGAGCAGTCCAACTATTCCGAATATGAGAATAGCATTATAGCGGAAATATTTCCATGCATGGATTGCAGCAGCATAGAACCCGATGATGAGAAATACGAGAAGGAGATAACTAAATATCTTGGCATCAGTCAGAGGATAGGCAATGCTGCCGATACGCGTACTGGTTCCTGGTGCGATAATCCCCGTGAATAGGCTCATGATCGACAGGAGCGCAAAATGAAGTCGAGAAATTCCCATAGAGAAAATGATATCGTATAGAGTCAATAGACATTGTAACTATTTCCAGCAAAATGCAAATAAAAATCCGAAGCTATCGGGCTTCGGATGGAGTCATGATGCTTTTGTACCAATTTCAGAATTGTTCTTTATTTCATTTCCATGCGATATTCTCTGGTGTACCTTCCTGATCTATTTTTCTACCGAGTCATTGCCATCATGTTCTCATACTCCCATCTACCTGGATTTTTCTGGCTATATCTTCGAGTTCCCTGAGTTGATGATCTCGGCGAACCGTGTCAGTCCCGAGCTCTATTCATCCTTTCCAGACTCATCCACTACTATCCTTCTGTTCGAGCTGATAGAGTAGCTGTTGGAATTGGGAATCCGAGAATCCATCGAGTCAGATATTGTCTGATACTGCCTCCTTCAGATATGCTCGTGCTCTCCCTTCCCAGACACTCGTATCGATTTTGTCCCCTGGGCTGAATGCACTTTTCAGCTTCGAGAGATCATTCGATACCTTCTCTGCTGTATCGATCGAGCTCTTATATACCTTGAGTCATGATATTCTCGTATCGAGCTTGCTCTTCACTTGATCTGCCTCATTGAGAAGCTTCTCTTCTCAGAATGCTCATGGTGCGAAATACTGCTGATTGTCCGCGAAGAGTTGACGACTGAGATCGAGCATCCTCTCGATGATTGCTCAACGTGATTGTCGAGAACTATCCGATTCCTTCCTGAGTTCTTCAGGAGACTTGGTAGCGAGGAGCTCTTCATATGATTCATATTGCTCTTGGATCGATCGTGAAGGTCGAGATCTCAGTATATCGACGGTACTCCGACTCCCTCAGGGAATAGTTGCATATTCTCATCCTCTCATCTGGAAGAATACTCATCATACTGTCTCAGTCTCTCTCGACTTCTCCCCAGATATGCCTTCTGCCTTCCTTATCTCCTTGCGCTCTTCTGTCTCCTCATGACTCAGAAGTGTCATATCCCTCGAGAGTGAGAGTCCACCCTGCATGACAGTGAGAACCGCTCGATCCGCATAGATCTCGATCTTCCTGATATCCTTGGGATCACTCTTGTTCACGAAATACAGACTCGTCCCATCACGGTAGACATCATGCGTCTTCTCGAGTTTCTCAGCTTGGATACGGGCGGTTTCTGTCGCTCGAGTGGGAGGGAAATTATCTGACAATACTTTGTCCAAATTTCCCACAGGTCGAGAAATATTCAGTCAATTTAAAACAGAAATATATTTTTCAAAAGAATTAATGTTTTCCTGTATCTTTTCTTTTTCACTTGGTGGTGCAGATTCCAGAGACTTCTGCATATCAGCTCGAATCTCCTCCTGATGGTCTATAAAAAAGATTGTCTGAAGGTATAATATTTTTTCATCCTCGGTTTCTGCTTTTAGTTGAGGATTTGAATAGGTTTCCTTTTTAAAAAATTCACTATTTCCTATATTACCAGAAATATATTTTTCAAGACGAGAGTTCCATGATCTAGGAATTGCAGAAGTTATTTTTTCTATAGATGTTCTTTGTTCGATCATCTTACCATCTGAACTTGCTACTTTTGTATCTGCACTTGCTACTTTTTCTTTTGCTGCTAAACTTACATCGAGAGTATCTCTGATAGTTTTATCCCTAGAATATGATGAATAATATGCATGAATTTTTTGTGATATTGTTCGAAGTTGGGTAATCGTTTCGGCCTTTAAATCTATATTCAATAGAATAAATAGCTTTTTATACTGTGATGGATTATGCTCGAACATGCTTGGGTTAGCCAAAAAATCCTGAATATCTTGTGACTTTGGACTTATGAGTCAGTTGAGCATATCTCACTTCAGAATATCTAGTAGTTGCTGAAATTGAGAGTTTGTGCTACTTTTTTCACGAATAATACTGAATAATTCTTCTGCCTTTTTTTGTTCGGGAGTTATGATCTGATCTCTATTTAATTCTCCTCATTGAGGATTCAAGATGTTTTTTGGTATTTGTATTTCAGCCATAAAAAATGGTACACGATTAATGTACCATATCTCATTCTTTTATGCAAAATTCTCACTATAATTTTACACTTGTCTTAAAAAAAGCAGTTAATGCAACTACCCTCGCGAGTCTTGCATCTGCGTCAGCCATTTTTCTATCTGCGTCAGCCATTTTAACTTTTGCCAACTTTAATCCTGCTTGAGCATAGTCATTTAATTTTTCCAGAAGAGCCATGCCTCCATCTCAATTCTCGATCAGACGATCACCATCTACACTATCAAGTGTAGCTATATTTATAGTTGAATCATTGAGTAGGATAGCTGCTTCCCTTGCAAGTCTAGCTCACGTCATAAAATGTTGTACCTCTTCAAGTGAAGGCAATAGTGTTCCATTTTGTGAATTATTTGTAGCATCATATCGTTTTTGCGATTCTTTAAATAAATCATTATTTACTAGATTGCCAACTGGTGTATCTCAAACAAGAACAGCCTGATGCGCGTCTGGTAGCCTGACGAGAACATCGAGTGCTTCAGTCGTTTTTGGTGGGTTCGGCTTACCAAGAATACTAACAAGTAAATTGAAATCAACTCGGAATGTATTCTTATCTTCTCGTCTGACTCAATTTTCCCCAGTAAATTTGGTTGAGATTCAGCTCTTAATAGCAGTATCTCAATTGTTTCAAGATCCAGCATTCGTTTGCGCCACCGCCACTATTGCGCCACCGCCATTAGCAGGAACCGCTTCTGTCTGGTCAGCATTTGCTCATATTGCAGCCACTGATAACGCTACTCACATTATGACTGATTGAACATTTCAAAGTAATGTTCCTAATCTACCATGAGTACTTGCAATGACAGCATCATGACCATTTATTTCTTGTTCAACTCATCCACTTGGTCATCACTGTAACTGGAAAAACACTCAGAAATGAGTCTTTCGAGATGTGAGTGAGAGAAGGGTTTTCATAGACGTAGGGATTACGAATAGAGAGAAACAAGGATATTGTATCTTATATCCTCACTCCGTCAAACATTTTCGTACTTTCTCTCGTGGCTTCATGATCTCATTCTCGAGGATGTTTTTGCCCTGACACTTGTACTGAGTTGTATTTGGATTGTTTTCGAGGATTCTTGTATACAGATAGTGTACGAGAATGCTATCTGTCGCTTTCGCGCGATCAGACATTCCGAGTTGACTCTTTCGAGAGAGTCCTATACTGGTGGTGATCGAATACCACCTCACCCAGATATCTCTCATGAACATCCAATTGATCAGCTTCCTCACAGTCTTCTCCTCGATCATTCTCGGCTGGACATATGCCATCACATTCTTCATCATCAGACTTTTCCCACATCTCGAATCGTACACGACTCTCTTGGTTGCCATATCTCTCCTCCTCTCAGTACTCTTCATCGTCGGTATCATCGGAGCGAATAGCTCTCCACATACATTCTTCACGCTCACCTATCGGATCGGAGCATATTGGCTCTGAGGTCTCACGATCGGTGGACTTGTCGGAGTCGTATTCCTCATATTCGCGATGATATCAGGATATATA
>JAYTYQ010000048.1:0-4004 GCA_043742285.1 Candidatus Altimarinota bacterium | reverse complement strand
GGAAGTAGACATCGATATTGATCTTACCAGTCGGAGTCTGGAAGAGTACGAAGTTCGAGAAGACTTGAGGATCGGTAGTTTTTAGTGATTTTTTGGTTGACATAGAAGGGGAAATTAGAGAAGAGAGAAATCTAGCTGAAAAGTGAGAAGGAGCTCAATACTAGATTCAAGATAAAACAGAACTAAAATAGCTTTATTAATCAATTATCAGATTCAATTATATGAATTTCCGAGAAGATAATCATAGGCTTTTTCTCTTTAAATCATCATTTTTTATCTGTCCTGTCTATTATTCATTTGATAATAACTGGAGGGAAAAAGTGACCATCTTCCCTTGAAATTATTTGTTCTTTAAAAGTGGCAATATTTCCATTCATAGGCTTACATGTGAGTATATGTTTCTGATATTGTAGTCCTATCGTATTAGTCTTCTCATTTCATCTTGTTATTTCGCCTTCCAATTCTGTATACATTCCGTGCTCTAGTTCAGGGAATAGAATGTCATTTTCCTTTTCATAATAGAATATTTCGCGTTCTCTTGAGCTTATTAGAACCTCTTCTTTTTCACCATTTTCTAGATAAATACCTACAGAGAATTCCCTACTTTCTTCAATTATATGTGCATTTTTTGATAGAATTATTTCTGGACACTTGCTATATTCTTCAAGGTATTTTCTTGGTACTTCTAATTTTTCTGATCTTTCATTTGTAAGGATAATGTAATCTTCTTCTCAAATTCTTTTAATTTCAGCATCGGGAAATCTTCGATTTCACATTTTTCATATGTGTGATGCTATCTTGATAATCCATTGTATAGATTGGAGAGCTGATCTTGCAACTTTTTTGATATCCTTGACTGGTCAGGTTTCTAGTAATCAATCACTGCCAGCTTTTATGGCAACTGATCAAAGATATGGAGCCAAAAACACTGATCATCATAGAGTTATCCATCATTGTATGGTTTCTGGGATAAGGGCCTCCCAAGATCATTTCTTAATCCTAATTGGAATTTCTAGCTCTTCTGACTGAAGTGCGGGAAAATCTCTAATCATAAAATGTCGCATTAGCTCATCGATTCATAGTAATGCTTCAGCAGATTTTCGAGCATCCATTATCCCGTCCTCGACTAAGCTTCAATAGTATTTGAAATATCCAATATATTTTTCTTGTTTCTCCATACTTGAGATTTTTAAAAAACTAAACTCCCACCCTCACCTCCCCACTCATCAATCTCGGCAATAGTTCATCACGAGTTTTCGAAAGAGATTGAATTTGAGAGTTGTTATTCTCTATCTTTTCAAAGATTGCATCTGTTGCATTCTTGAATGAGGCAAAAATATCATGAGTTGGATATATAATAGGATAGTTCTTTAGATCAGTTTGTGTAATAAGTGGTTGAACGGCTCAACGATTCATTTTCCCATAATTGATACCTTTCAGTATGAGATATACGAAACCAAAATTATTCGATTTTATAACAAGTGTATTATCTGATGGATATATTTTCTCATTGAATTTCTGGATTTCCCCATGGGTTCCCACTCTTCAGATGACGAGTGTTTTTCAATCGAAAAGAAAATCTGAAACATATCACATTATTTTGCTGGCTCAAATAAGTGGAATTTGGAAATCATCGGTAATCTTTTCACTGATTTCTCATGGTCTTTTTCCAGATGTTATCTCAGAAATCTCCCCCAATTTCCCCACCCTCCATCCCTCTGGCAAGTCTTCTGGACTATCGACAGAGTATCGACCGAACCACTCCTGAAATATCGTCTGTGCTGTCTTCTCAAGAGTTTCATTCTGCTCTCGGAGAAGCTCGATCTTGGCATCCAGTGATGAGAGTATATCGGCGATGGCTCGCTGTTCGTAGAGAGGGGGGAGAAGGAGTGGAAATTTTAAAATTGCATCTTTATCTCACCGTGGCATTTTTGTTCACTTTGAGGTTTTTACCGTGTGCTCAAAGAAAGCATTATTTGATAGTGCATAAAATAAGAATTTTTTATAAATTATGTCTGTATTTCATCTGAAAATTAATACATCATTTGAAGCTCCTCAAATTCTATCTGAAAACCAAAGCTTCTTAAAGTAGGTTCGAATATTTGAAAATAAAATATCTCAGATTATATATTTAGAAACATTTGTAATTGATGGTAGACTTGTTGAATTTGTTATTCATCACATATTCACTTCCATATTTTCAGTTGAAATATAATTTTCATTATTTAATTTTCATACTGAAATTCTCTCAATATTAGTAATTATAACCTCTCCTAAAGTTGTTTCTCTCCATCATTCTGGTATGTGTTGTGGGTCGTGCGTAGTCATGAGCTTATTGATTGTCAGTAGGGAGAGATTCGAGGAGTCGGTCGAAGTCGGATATATAGAGTTGATCCTGAGTGATACGATATTTCTCGAATTGCGTCTCGGCATGGAGCTTCGCTTCTTCATGACTGATCTTGCCTGCATCCATGAGTAACTCTACTCCATTGAACTCGATGAAACTATCGAGTCTCGATGCCCAATCTTCCATCATCATAGGGATATTTCGTCCTGCCTGGAGCTCAGCATAGTCGAGATACATAGAAACAAGGCGTTCCAAAAAATCCATCTCCTCTGAGGTGAGATAATTCTTGGCGATAGAGACATCATATTTTTGGATTTTACCATCTGGTGGGGCTTCCCAAGTGGTGAGTCCCATATTTTCTATTTTTGCATCCGCTCGCTCTACGATGAGCTCGGCAGCTGTGTGTCGATGAGCTGCATAGTGGAGCTTATTCTGTACCTTCTTGAAAAAGTCTTTTGTCGTATTCGCCGATGCATCGTAGTCGATACTTGTAGTGTAGATGTCGGTGATTTTTTGGTAAAACATCCTCTCACTCAAGCGGATCTCACGGATTTTTTGGAGCTGTCGTTCGAAAAACTGTGTATCAAACTGGTGAGCCTTTTTTAGTCGATCACTATCCATAGTCCAGCCTTGGATAGTATAATCCTTTATGATTTGACGAGCCCATTTTCGAAATTGCACCGCTCGTTCATTCTCTATTTTGAATCCGATAGATATGATCGTTTGGAGGTTATAGTGGGCTGTCTTATAGTCTTTTCCATCGGAGGCAGTTATTAAGTATTGCTTAATAACTCAATCATGTATTTCACCATCTTCTAGGAGTTTTTTTAGGTGTTGATTGATAGCGGATATACTCACTCCATAGAGTTCTGCCATCATCTTTTGTGTCATCCAGATATTTTCATCTTCATAACGCATCTCTATAGCCTGCTCCTGGTTTCCTGTTGCACAGACAAAAGTGAGATATTCCGCAGCAGATGAGTGGATTGTCGGAGAGTGTGATTTTTTTAGGGCTTTTTTCATAGAAGATAATTATAAGTGAAACCCTATTTTTGCGAGTTGTTTCTTGATCTCTTCATCGAGTTCTTTTTCTCGCTTCATCTGTTCACTGAGCTTCAACGTAAGATCTCGCATCTTATCTTCGAATGGTATCCCATCATCGATGGCATCAGTGATACCGACATATCGACCAGGAGTGAGCACGAATCCGTGCTTCTCGATATCTGCTCTCGTAGCCGATCTGCAATATCATTTCTCATCTTCATAATTCCGTCATCCTGAATTTATTGCAGGATCTCTCCGCCATACATGGTAGGTATCCACGATCTTCGCTATATCTCCTTCTGTGAATTCTCTATGCACTCGATCTTTCAGGAATCCCATCTCCGACGCATCGATAAAGAGGGTTTCGCTGTTTCGAGTATTTCGCTCTCGTCTGAGGAACCATATACATGCAGGAATTCCAGTATTATAAAAAAGTTGTTTCGGAAGTGCGACGATACACTCGACGAGATCTGCTTGTACGAGATTCTTACGTATCTCTCATTCACCACTCGTGTTCGATGAGAGTGAGCCATTCGCGAGGACTGTCGCCATGACTCCTCTGAGAGAGAGGTGATAGAGCATATGTTGTATCCATCAGAAGTTCGCATTTCCT
>JAYTYQ010000047.1:0-7683 GCA_043742285.1 Candidatus Altimarinota bacterium | reverse complement strand
GACTGTATACATAGAAAAACAAAAAACTGCCTAAAAGCAGAATGGTGGCGAGGACTGGACTTGAACCAGCGACACAAGGCTTTTCAGGCCTCTGCTCTACCAACTGAGCTACCCCGCCAGGGAATATTTGGAAATGTTTTTTGCCTCTGTCCGCCACGGCGGACTCCCCGCCAGGGGAATCAATTCTCGGAAACTGTCTTTGGACCTCTGTCCGCCACGGCGGAATACCACACGAGAGGTGGACGCATTATAAGAAAAACTCTCGAAAATCAAGTTTTAATACAAAATTAAAATTTTACAAAAAATAAAAAATATTTACAATCCTGAAACATTATTAATAACATATAGATTTAGTTATGCGATTATCAGAAGAAGCCAAAAATCTATTAACTCAGCTCAGCGCAAAGCCTTCACAATTTGTATTAACGAATCTTTTGAAACAAATTACTCAGGATCGGCTCATTTCGATTTTAGCACAGTTCTGAGAAAACTTGTATCCAAAGCCAACAGATCGAGATGTTTCAAGGAAGGTACATTTGTGCGTATCACAGGCGGTCAAGGGGCTTTGAGAACGGGCAACTGCAAATAAATCAAGAATGACAAGATCTGATTATAAGGCTTTTATCATTGATATGCAAAATACTATTAATGGAACTTTTCCTGATGAATTAGATCAAAGGAGAAGGACTTTTTGTGATCAAATGATAGCAATCTTACCATGACAAGTTCTTCATATGTTATGAATTGAGGCAAGAAGAGTTGACAATAAAACAACTCTTAGAAGAATTGTATGACCCAAGGAGATTATGTAGTTTCCAATATTTCACTTCGTAATCTCTCCTCCCACTTCCACATCTCCTGATACTCTTCGTCCGTCTCATGATCGAATCCGAGAATATGGAGGATCGAGTGGATGATGAGTATCTCGAATTCTTGTCGTGCTGGATGCCCGAGCTCTGCTGATTGGCTCATGATCTTTGACTCAGAGAGGATGATCTCACCAGCCACTTCATCGGATGCAACCGCAGAGCAGTCATCGAAGTAATGAAACGAGAGGACATCTGTCGACTTATCTATGCCTCTATGCTCTCGATTGAGTGTCTGGATCTCATCATCTGAGAGGAAGGCAATATTGAGAATGCCGTTCTGGAAATATTCGACAGGCAGTACTTCAGAAACAAGCGAAAAAATCTGACTCACTCGAGCCTCATCGATCGTGAAGCTGTCTGGATGATTGAGAATCTGATAGGAGAACATGGTGGAGATTATTGCAATATTGATTGTCGAGCATCATTCGTCACTATTCGTACTTCATCTTCGAGTTCGATCTCATATCGGTCTCGGATCGTCTCTCGGATGAGATCGCGAAGTGCGAGAATATCTTGCCACGTTCACCTCTGATCGTTGATGAAGAAGTTCCCATGTTGTTCACTGATCTTCACTCAGCCGATACGAGTTCCCTTGAGTCCAGCCTCGTCGATGAGTCTTCCTGCAGAATTTCCAGGAGGATTCTGGAAGAAGCTCCCACAGGAGAAACCTGGAGGTTGCTTCACCTTGCGGATAGACTGGATATCCGTGGGAGAGTGGCTTCCATATGCCTCATTCTCATGGGGTGAGACATCCAGAAGCATCGACATGACGAAAAATCGCTCATCCCCCTTCAGGATACTCTTGCGATACGAATACTCCATATCATCATGAGTGTAGGTCTCTATCCGTCAACTCTCGAGATCGAGAACCTCTGCTTCGACGAGAAGATCACCCATCTCAATCCCGAAGCACCCGGCATTCCCGATACAGGCTCACCCCATCGTCCCTGGGAGCCCCGTCCATGGGACGAGTACGGAGATATCATAGTGCTGATAGAGTGCGAATGCGAAGACTGTACTCATCTCACCACTATGAACTCTGATATACCGTCTTCCCTTCTCTTCGAACGGCTCACTATATCCACTATATCGATTGCGGACGATGATACCATCATAGACATCGAAGGCAAAAAGACAGTTCGAACCTCCACCGACGATCATGAGCGGTATTCCCTGTTCCCGTGCAAAACTATACACGATCGGAAGGAGATCGATCTGATCACGCTCTCGGATATCGAAAAAGTATCGGGACTTCGCAGGAGTCCGAAAGGCTGAGAGAAATCCTATATCACGATCATGTTCGAGAAAATCTGGTAAAGTCATAGAAACATAGTACAGAAAAGAAAATGAAAGTAAAGTGAAGGGTATAAAGAATTATTTCTCTACTGGATCATATCCTCCCTTGGACCACGGATTGCAACGGAGAATCCGCCATGATCCTTTCAATAGTCCTATAAAGACTCACTTTTTCTCGATCGATTCGATCATATAGTCACTACAGCTCGGGATATGCTTGCAATATGGTGGCTTGTCCAGAGCTCTTGCCCAGATCGAGTGATCGGGTGAGAGATAGTGTTGGTATTGATGCAAGATGAAGATGAGAGATTTTTTGATCATAGATAGAGTTTACCAATCCATCCGCTCGGCACCACTATCGAGGAAGGCTCGGATATCTGTGAGACGCTCGGTATCAGATTGCGGAATTCCATTGAGTGGATAGAGGTATTTCTGTTTCTCAGATTCTGATTTTTCGAGATTCTCAAGTGAAGACTTCAAGATCGATTGACCTGAGGCGCTCAGAGATCCTGTAGTAGCCATGCCTGTCTGAGACTGTGGAATCTGAGAGCTGGAATTCTCTATCGTTCCAGTATGAGAGAGGAGGGCAATCTTCTTCACTAGTCGAGTATTCGGAAGCGCATCATTGGCGAGAATATAGAGCTTCTTCGCGTCATCTGACGATCCACTCGAGAGATAGATCATATCACCATAGAGTTCGTAGACTCGATCCTTCAGGCGAACATCGAGTGGACCATGAGTGAGTCACTCGAGCAGGGCATGAGCTTTATTGTATTTCTTGGCTTGTGAGAGTTCCAGAGCCATATTGTACTCAGAGAATAGTGTCTGGAGTGTGAAGGATGAGAGGATCGGGACATGAGGGAACATGAGTTCGAGATTCTTCCTGATGGATCAAGATGAAAGTACTCCTGCTATCAGAAGTGTCAGAAACAGAAAAATAAGGATGGATCTAACGAGTCGTCGTCCGAACATATGGATGGAGAAAAAGTCAGAAAAGAAGAGTAAGTGATCACACTCAGATCAAGAATGGGGATATTTCATGAGAAATGGCTCATCATTGAGGAAAAAGATGCTTGAGTACTCACGAGAGATCATCCATTTTCTCGATTCTGAGTACTCAGACATGATAGAACGATGCGATGCGATCAATATTCTTGGATTCATAGGGAACCGTGACTTCCTTGCCTTCATAGAACTTGTATCGACGGTGGCCGATAGCATCATATCCGAGAAATATCGGTCATCCAGTATCCGTCCCGATACCGATGATCGAGAGAGTGGTATTGGATGGAAGTGGGGGAAGTGAAGAGTCTCCAGTATCTCCCCCATCTGTGAGGAGGATGATATGGAGTGGGGTCGTCCGAATTGAGTAGAGTGAAGATACCAGTGCAAAGACACTCGAGATATCACTTCAGCCATTATCGGTGACGGGGGTGATATTGGCAATACTTTTCTCGAGGATGATATGATCCGATGTGAATGGGGTGAGGATACCCGCATTTCGAGCATAGAGGATGATACCATGTTCACCACGGATATTATCGACTCCACTCATGACGAGTGATCGAGCGGTGTTGAGTCGACTTGTGAAGAGATCACTCTGGAAATCTTTCATATCTTCGACCGCCATACTCAGAGAATTATCCACGATCCAGAGAGTTTTCTCAGATGGAGTTGTCTCGATTGATTCGGAGCTTATTGCATATCCACAGAGAAAAAATCAAAGGAGAATGAGTCCGAATGATATGAAGAATCGACGATAAGAGAAAGAAGAAAAGTACATTGAAGAAGAACTAGATCTTGGTAAAAAGAGACGGAAAATGTACTCAAGTGATGACTCAACATGATGGAAATAGAGAATTGGACGAATCTTGTAACACCTTGATGAGAATTATCCTCTATTCTCTATTTACTCTTCATTGTCGTATGCTGAAGGCCTGGTTGGCGATACCACGTGAGGTATTCATCACTTTTCGAACATCCAGGAACATCAGTCACATATCGAATGGTTTTGGATACACTCGAAGAGAGAGGAGTCTCGAGGAGCCACGTGAATACCGTTGCCTCTCCCTTCTTCACGGTCTCCACTCAGACAGTAGAGCCCGTGAGCGTAGAGCCCTTGGGCACGTAGAGTCTCATATAGATACGATTCTTGCCATTTCACTGGATGAAGAGCATTTTCTCTCGAGCCTTCGCATCATGCAGTCCGATGAGATCCATATATTTCTCGAGATTCACCGTATCCGCTTTGGAATAGTTCTCTGTATGAGTGAAGGTGATTTTGTTCTCATATGTACACGTACCAATGATAGACGTCTCAGATTGATACAGGCGACTCATGAACCGATCACTCTTGTTCCCTGAGACAGACGTAAGGAGTGGGTACGCCCAGTTGTGTGCACATGTTTTTTGGTTTTCGAGTGCTCAAGTGTGAGAAATGTTGGATCTGATTGCCTCTCCACTATTCATTATTCATTGTTCACTATTCATTGTTCACTCACATTGCCATGGGAGACTCGGGCGATAATTCGAGAGAAATTCATCGACCCCCGTATCTCTGGATGCAAAGAGAATTTCTCCATTCTTGACAGCATCTTCGAGGGAGGAGAGGATACTATCATAGGCATGTTTTTCTCAGATTTTGGCACCGAGTGCCGAGATGAATCGAAAAAGGGTATCCTTGGGCGAATTCACTTCCCCATGACGAGCCTCGACAAGCGTCGACATGAGTGGTGAGAAGTTATCAGCCGTGAATGGAATAGCAATCCCAGAAAGTGTGACAGGTCATACTGATCTGAGAAGATCCTCGATCATTCCCTGATGGATTGCAATACCCGTCGTGAGAGTCGCATCTCATGACTGTTCCACGAAGCTATTCGCTTTCTCGAGCGTATCACGGAAGTCTGGATAATAATTCACATCTCGAAGTCCATAATTTCCTGATATGAGTGCGATCCCTGGAGGTGGTGACTCCTTGTAGGGATAGAGATTCCAATCATAGTAGTAGATATCATCCGTTCGATAGTCGAGAATATTCCCCTTGTAGAGCGTGAAGGTGATAACGCTTCCTGGGAATCCTCCATTCGCACGGATCTCATCACGATTCTGATTGAAGACGATATAGCGCTGTGGATCAGTGTGTCCGAGCATCGTGAGGAGATTTTTCTGATGACTTTGATAGAAATCCAAGATTCGAGCCAATTCTGAGAAGGTTTGACTGACATGCAGGAGAGTCTCTTTGCGAGGATCATTGAGCTTCTCGACTCGAGCAAAAGCTTGGGAAGCATCAGTGAATGAGGATTTGAGATAGGCAAGCGTACCCGTATTTTTCTCGAGCCAATCTGTCGGAATATCGATCCCGAGTGGTACGAGAGGAGAAATATCGCGAGCCTTCGCACGGTAGGAAGGAGTCATCGTATCTTCTGCTGAATACTCTATCATTGCCGTCGTGCCTGTCAGTGCATCTGGCAAACTATCCACAAGTGCCTTCATCCCCCGAGAGATCGAGAGACCTCCATCGATCGCAATAGCACCGAGTCATATCTGATCAGATGGAATGATACGAAATGGCATGAAAAGGATATTGGCTCGTTCGAAGTCTCGTGATGATTCGTGAATAGATGCGATGATACTCGTACGATCTCTCAGTGACCGAAGGGATATGAGTCGAGCATAGCCATCTTCGATGAGCATTTTCGAATAGAGGAGCGCTGGAACGGAGAGGAGAATCAGTCCAATTCCAGTTGCGATAATTGGCTTCTTCTTCGATTTCACATAACTTCTGATATTTCTCCACTCTCGACGGATATGCAGCGATGCCGGAAGAGTACGCTTATACAGATCAGGGTAAGTTCTCTTCGAGAAGATTGGCCTCAGAGAACGCATATCGAGTGATCCGAATGGAATCTCGAGCGGAGGAACGAGATCGATCGTATGAAATCTCGGACGGATCGAGAGGATCTTCGAGGTCAGAAGTGATGGCTTCCAGAACTCTGGAGTCGAAAGATCCAGGGTCACCAGAGTACGAAATCTCTTCACGGAAAGTGTATGTCCGAGTGAGAAATCATATATCTTCCCTTCCCCATACTTCAGTGTATCGAGTATCGGCTTCGTCGTGCGAATCGCATGAGTCTCAGAAATCGGGAACATACTCGCTACATCGAGCACACTTCCCTTCCCGAGTTGGAGATCGAACGAGATGACGTCACTCTGTCCAGACATTGGCTTGATAAATAGTCAAAAAGAATATACTGTAGAGTATAGGCGAAAGAAGACGAAGTTCAAGAGAATTCAAGAGTTTTCCCAACTCCAATCTCATCACTTGTCCGAATGTCCAACATCAGTTTTCTCTCGATACATCCCAGAGACACTAAAAAATCCCAGAGTTCCTGCTTCTCAGAGTGAGTCTAAGACTTCTCTCCACAGCACTTTCTGGGATTCATACTATGAGTATATCTCAATACAGTCCAAAATCAAATTTTTTATGTCAAAATACTTCCTCTACATTGATGAATCGAAAGATTTCAAACATGATATACTCTATATCTGAGGGTTTTCTAGCGTTATTGGCTTACAGAAGTTGGAAAAAATATGCAAGTCTTTAGCTCTTCCATATTCAAAAAAGGAACTCAAATCCACTCAAGACTATGACAGAAAGTTTTTCGAAAGTCTAAATCTCAAAAAGAAGGTATCATATTTTGAATATTCCAAGAAAATATTTGCAGGAAGTGACAAGGACTATCTGTTCGCGCTTCTGGAATATATTGATTCATTTCTCAAGAATCATCCCAAAAAAATAACTGAACTTCAGATATATGCTGACTATAATCGTCTTGCTCCTGATATGAAAACAGTAGAAAAAATATTTTCTCGTAAACTCAGTCATACTTTCGGTATTCCTATAAAAATGGAATTCAAAAACTCGAAAATTTATCGTGTCATCCAATTCGCAGATCTCATAGTGTGATCATACAGAAGAGCAATCAAAACATAATTCCAGAAAAATACCCTGTACCACTTATGCCTCATAATTCATACCTAAATTCCTATGCCCACTCAGAATCTCATCACCTGCCCCTCATGCGGACATACATTCTCTCTCGATGATGCTCAGAAACACGAACTCGAAGCCATGAAAGCTGAACTCGAGACAAAACTCTCCCTCCAGATCAAAGCTGATTCTGATAAGAGAGCTCTTGCATGGGCTCAGGATCAGATTACCAAGTCCAAGCTCGAAGCTGAGGAACAATCCCGAAAACAAACAATTGAACTCGAAGATCTGAAAAAATTCGAAATTGATGCTCGTAAAAAAGAAACTAACTTTCTCAGACAACAGAGTGAATTCGATATGCTCAAGAAAAATCTAGAAATCGAGAAAGATAAAGCAAGATTCGAGGAACGCAAAAAACTCGAAGAAGAGTATAGTAAACAGTCTCAAGACAAGATCAAGCTCGAAATCGAGAAGGTCGCATTCGAAAATGAGAAAAAACTCAGAGCCAAAGATGAACAAATCCAACAG
>JAYTYQ010000046.1:0-4450 GCA_043742285.1 Candidatus Altimarinota bacterium | reverse complement strand
CTCCAGATCCAGATACAACGAATAAGCTTATCAGTTATGATTTCAATAACTACTTCAATATTCCTACAAAGCAATCATTTGTCGTGAGTGATGGGAGTTCTGCCTCATATAATGGCCCATTCTTCCGAGAAAATGGAACCTCAGGAGTCTGTTCCTGGAATGGTACTTATGGAACAAGTCCATACAACTGTAGTACCGATACTGATACTTATGGAGTATCGGCGAGTCCCGCGAATTCCTTCACGATGACGGCGAAAGGGACAACCTTCGGATATCAGCTCGCACTCGGTGCCCGAGGTGATGCACCACTCTTTGCTCGGAGCGGTCGATTCAACGGATCAGTGGGAGGCGGACTCTATACCAACGATTCGCCCTATCAGACACCAGCCCCATGGCAACGAGTTTTGACAGTTCCAGCCAACCATAATGAATACTTCTACATCAATACGGGATTCAATTCTCAACTCCAAGCACAATCAGGAGGTGGCATGATCGGTCTTGGAACCACCAAGCCATCAAGTATGCTGACCCTGTCATGAACTGCATTTCCTACGATCACGTCTATCACGACTACGGGTGCGTATATTGGAGTTGGATCATACACTTCGACCAATCTCCTCTTCGATAATGATGCGATCCAATCCAAGGCAACAGCATCGACAGCATGACCACTCTATATCAACACATTCGGCGGAAATGTGAATATCGGTGGATCTTCGGCTCCGAGCTCTACTCTTGAGGTCAACGGTACTGTCAAATTGGGTACGAATGGAACTCAACTGAATAATATCATCAAAGCGACAGTTGTGCTCGATGTTCCTTCGATTGCAGCGGGAGCATGTTCGGCTCAGACACTCACTGTGACCAATGCCACTACAACGGGAACGGCGTTCATCTCTCCTGCATCCGCACTAACTGATGGTATGGTCATCTCCTATACCCGAGTGTCTGCTGCGAATACGGTTGAAGCCAAGTTCTGTAACGAATCGGCTGCAGCTATCGACCTCGCATCGATGAACTACTATGTCACGGTGATACAGTAGGGGGTTGGATTGGAAGATTGAAAGGTTGGAATATTGGAGGTATCGCCCCCCTGATAAGGGGGGGAGGGGGGTTTTGCTCTGAAGGGGAGATTGAAGGGGAGGGGGGAGAGTCAAACTCCCAACACTCCAAACTTCCCTTTACCTCTTTTTGCGTGCGAATTTCTCTCGTATTCTTCGGGCTTCTTTCACTCAGAGCTTCTCCTCCAGAACGATATTGAGTTCACCATCGCTATTGAAGAGAGACATATCGAGAGATATTCCATGTTCTCGCTTGTACCGATAGTCATCATAGTTTCCATAGGATGTTATGAGTTCTCCATCTTCGATGATCCAGAGCTTGGTCGCGAGCTTGTTCACGAAGTATCGATCGTGTGAGATGAAGAGGATAGTGCCTTCATATTTCCTGAGTGCCAATTCGAGCGATTCTCGTGACTCAGAATCGAGGTGATTCGTCGGCTCATCGAGTATGAGGAGATGATACGATTGCTCAGAAAGTATCGCGAAAAAAAGACGTGATCGTTCTCCACCAGAGAGACTACTCACCTTCTTCATACCATCATGATACTCGAATCCATATCTGAGGATGATCCCTCAGATTCGCTCGGGTGAATAGGAGAGTCCATGAATGGCGAAATTCTCAGTGATCGTCATATCGGTTCTCAGAGATTCGTGCATCTGACTATAGTATCCGATCCGGAGTCATTTCGCGAGATGGAGGTATCATTCCAGGACTCTCAAAACCGCTATTCAGTCATTCATTGCTGTTTGTTCGTCATGCCGAGAACTGAGTATTGTTTTCAGAAACGTGGATTTTCCGACCCCATTTTCTCAGACAATACCGATGCGTTCTCCGCCCGAGAGTGTCGCTGCGCGGATATAGAAGAGTGGCTCTGAGCGTCCGATGAAGGCATCTTCGAGCTTGAGTATATTCTCCGTAACTCGGTCTTTTGGGATTTCGAATCGGAATTCGACCTTCCTTGACTGGAATGGCTTATCGATGCGTTCGATTTTTTCGAGAGCGCGTTCTCGACTTTTGGCGAATCCAGCTCGCGAACCTGCTCGGAATCGATTGATCAGTGTCTTCTCAGTCTCGATATCGATCTGTTGTTCTTCATATTTCTTGAGCTCTCGATCTCTCACGATATTTTTTTGCTCAACCGAATAAGAATAGTCCCCATGGTATATCTTCATACCATCAGGACCGAGGATTTCTATGACCTTGCTACACGATCTATCCAGGAATTCACGATCATGTGAGACGATCATATAGCCTCACTTCCAACTGTCTTCGAGGTATTTCTCGAGCCATTCGACACTCTCGAGATCGATGAAGTTCGTCGGTTCATCAAGGAGGAGAAATTGTGGTTTCGATAACAGGGTCTTCGCGAGAGCGATCTTCGTACGTTCACCTCCAGAGGTATCATGGAGGGTACGATCCAAGAGGTGAAATATTCCGATTCCCCGAGCTACTCGCTCGAGTTCATTCTCATAGGTATATCCACCGATAAGCTTGAATTGTTCGATAAGCTCGCTATAGCGGATATACTCTCCCGTCTCTGCCATGATCACTTCTTCTTTGTGGATCTCTGTCTCGAGGTGGCGAATCACGGCAAAGGCATCTCTGAGGTCGTCTCGGACACTCCGCGTCTCATCCATGAAGTGAATCTGCTCGAGATATCCGAGAGTCATAGCCCCGATATTCTCTATACTTCCACTATATTCATGGATCTCGCCCGTGAGAATTCTTAGAAATGTGGATTTCCCAATACCGTTTTTTCCCACTATTGCTATCCGTTCATCCCAATTGATGACTGTATTGATGGTTCCAAGTATCAGATCTCATTGACGTTCGTAGGAGGTGATGTTGATATTGAGGTGTTTCATGATGATTTGAAGATGTGTGCTATTGTAGGGAGAAAAATGAAAAATGAAAAAAATTTTGACTTTCTCTCATGCTTCTATAATATGCTCGTCGTTCCATGTTGACATAACTATTCATTTTCTATCTCTAGTTATCCACATATATTCCCCGATAGCTCAGCGGTAGAGCAACCGGCTGTTAACCGGTAGGTCATAGGTTCGAATCCTATTCGGGGAGCCATTTTCAACTTTCAGCACAAAAGAGTACTTCTCAGAAGGGCTCTTTTGTTTTGTATATTAGCTTGACTCTCATCTGCCTGAAAGTTCGCAAATACGAAATTCACGAGTTCTCATTTTTTTGAGGTTTGCGAACTCTTGAAAAGTGGATCTTATACCTTCTCCTTGAGCTTACTCGTTACTATCTTATCGAGGTATCGGATAAGGTGTTCTTGGAAGTCATTATTATCGTGATAGTTATTATAGAACTCCAAGTGATCATCTACATTGATAGTGATTTTATCATCAAGAATTTTTTTGAATTCCAGTTTACGATTTGCTCTGTCTGTCTGTAGAGAAGCGATCATTCTTTGATCTCATACAATCTCATCGGATATATCTGATATCATCTTCCTCACCTTATCTTCACTACTAAAATTCGTACCAAATCGAGTATTGAATTCTGTGACGATATGTTCCAGAAGATCTTGCAATGATGCCGTTCCTGATCATATGAGTGTAGTCGGCATAGGCTCAAGTTCCTCATCTTCCGCAAGACTGATACGAGCATTTGAGGTCATCTTCTCGTTTCTATATGACTCAAAATCTATAGAGTCCAAAATATCCTGACTGATACTTGTTTCCTTTGATCCAAGCTCAATAATCTTTTTATAGAGAACTTTGAGGAACTGATAGAGCTCTTCAAATTCGACCACTTCATAATCCACTATCTGCGATATAAAGCTATAATATTTTGTATATGACTTTGCCTTATCCTTGAAGTCATCTATCTGATCCACTGGGAGTTTTCTGATATTTTCTACGACAGTATCGAGCAGAGCATGGAGCTTTTCTATGGCGACTCCCGATAGTATATCAGTAGCAAATTTATTGACTACAAATGAGTCATATACTCAGAAGGCATCGAGAGCATCCTTGAGATCGTGGAGTTTATTTGAGTCACTTCCACTTGCGAGAATGGTGGTTTTGAAGTATGGCTCGAATGATCTCTCTATATCCTCTTCGGTATTATAAAAATCAAGTACAAATACACTTTCCTTGTCTTTATGGACTCGATTGAGACGAGAGAGAGTCTGTACTGCATTGACTCATCCGAGCTTCTTATCGACATACATCGTCTGGAGAAGTGGCTGATCGAATCCTGTCTGGAACTTATTCGCACATATGAGTATCTGATAACTTCCATTTTCGAACTCATCAGGGATTTTGCTGGAGCTAAATGTGTTGAGATTCGACTCATTCCAGTCCATACCATCATCGTCGAGTCGCACATCTCCAGAGAATGCAACGATGATGCCAAGTGGAAGATT
>JAYTYQ010000045.1:0-11077 GCA_043742285.1 Candidatus Altimarinota bacterium | reverse complement strand
TCGAAGGCTCATTCGAGCTTCTCGAGTTCTTCATAGCGAGTCTTCATCTCGAGTTCGAGGGCTTCGACTTCTTCAGCACCGAGAAGATCGATATTGAGGTTGAGCGCCTGAAGTTCTCGAAGGAGAACGTTGAATGACTCTGGAACATTTGGACGGCGGATCTTCTTCCCTTTCACGACCGCTTCATAGAGTTGCGTACGACCATTGATATCATCAGACTTCACCGTGAGCATTTCCTGAAGGATATTGGCTGCGCCATAGCCCTCGAGTGCCCACACTTCCATCTCTCCAAGTCTCTGTCCTCCATTCTGTGCCTTACCTCCGAGTGGCTGTTGTGTCACCATAGAGTAGGGACCGACCGAACGAGCATGGATCTTGTCTTCGACGAGGTGATGCAGCTTCAACATATACTTGATTCCGACCATAGTTTTCTCCTTGAAGGCTTCACCTGTTTTTCCATTGTAGAGCTGGACTTTCCCATCAGAAGGAACTCCTGCCTGTTCCATGAGAGAGGCAATCTGTTCGATCGTCACACCGTTCAAGATCGGAGTTGCGACACGGATACCGAGCTTCTTCGCAGCACCTCCGAGATGCGTCTCGAGAATCTGTCCGATGTTCATACGAGAGATGACACCGAGAGGATTGAGGATGATGTCGACAGGCGTTCCATCTGCGAGGAATGGCATATCTTCACGGGGAACGATGCGTGAGACGATACCCTTATTTCCATGTCGTCCTGCCATCTTGTCACCGACTTCGATCTTGCGAGTCTGTGCGACATAGACCTTCACCTGCTTGAATACGCCAGTTGGAAGATTGTCTCCATCCTCACGTCTGAGGACATGGACTCCGATCACCTTACCACCAGAACCGGCGGGAAGAATGAGGGACGAATCCTTCACGTCCTTCGACTTATCACCGAATATAGCTCTGAGAAGACGCTCTTCTGGAGAGAGTTCTACTTCACCTTTGGGAGTGACTTTTCCGACGAGGATATCTCCATTGCGAACATAGGCACCAATACGGACGATACCATCGATATCGAGATCCTTGAGCTTCGTCGTGCTCACATTCGGGATATCATTGGTCGTCTGCTCAGGACCGAGCTTGGTCTCACGGACATCCATGACATACTCATTGATATGTACGGAGGTATAGAAGTCATTCTGCATGAGTCCTTCTGAGATGATGATCGCATCTTCATAGTTGTATCCTTCCCATGGCATATAGGCAACGACGAGATTACGTCCGACGGCGAGTTCTCCGTTATCGATCGCCTGTCCGTCTGCGAGGATCTTTCCACGTGTGAACGTATCACCCGTTGAGACGCGCGCCCATTGGTGGATGAGCATATCGTGATTGGACCGTTCGAAGGTCGTGAGTGGATGAGTGATCTTCTTTCCGTTCGCATAGAGAACAGAGATATGTTTCGCATCGACTCCGATCACTTCACCATCATCCTCTGCCTTGATCACATATCCTGATCCTTCTGCGATGATACGCTCCATACCAGTACCAACGATAGGTGCTTCAGCACGAACGAGTGGAACGGCTTGGCGCATCATGTTCGTTCCCATCTCGGCTCGAGTCGCATCATCATGTTCGAGAAATGGAATGAGCGTCGTTGTCTCACTCATGAGCTGTTTGGGCGATATATCGATATAGTTCACTTCACGGACATAGGCAATCGTCGCTTCACTTGATCGACGAGCGGAGAGTCGAGTCTCGGTGAAGTTCCCATACTCATCGACCGGTGTATTCGCCTGAGCGATGACGAGCTCACGCTCTTCATATGCATCGAAGTATTCATGATCCGTCGAGAGAAATCCTCGAACTTCAACTTCCTCCGTCTTGACTCTTTTCTGAAGATCCTTCGCATTTTCGACTGTGATATACGTCTTCTCCACCACGACGATATTGCCTTTCTCATCCACGATATCCGTGAGTGCGATATGATTCACCGGAGTGATTCCATCATTTTTGACCGTATGGTAGACCTTGCGGAATGGCGTCGTGATGAATCCGTACTTATCCACACGAGCATAGGTCGCGAAATGCAGAACCAGTCCAATATTCGGTCCTTCAGGAGTCGCAATCGGACATATTCGACCATACTGAGTCGGATGCACATCTCGTACCTCGAATGACGCTCGTTCACGTGTGAGACCTCCGACACCGAGTGCGGTGACTCGACGCTTATGAGAGAGTTCCGAGAGAGGATTGGATTGATCCATGAACTGTGAGAGCTGATTCGTTCCGAAGAATTCTCGCATCACCGCCACCATCGGACGTGAGTTGATAAATGTTCCTGGAACGGCCTCTTCGAGATCTGCAATGATCGTCATACGATCCTTGGCAATCTTCTCCATACGAGCAAGGCCAACCTTCACCTTATCATAGACGAGCTCACCAACCGATCTGACTCGACGATTCTCGAGATGATCGATATCATCAGCAAAGAATCCTTCTCGATGCTCACATAGGGAGAGAAGATAACGAATTCCCGAGAGAAAATCTGCTCACATCAGAAATCTATCAGACTCTACCGCATCGACCGCCTTCTTGTGATCCTTGTAGTGCTTTGAGAGCTTGCGATTGATCTTGATACGAGCGACATCTCCGAGTTCGAATTTCTTCGCATCGAAAAACGTCGACTGAAAGAGCTGTTCGACTCGCTCATCCGTTCCGAGATCTCCTGGACGCAGGAGCTTGTAGATCGCATAGAGCGCTTCCATACGATTCTTGGTCTTATCCTTCTCGATCGTTGGTCCGATATGCTTCGTGATCCATTCATCTTCCCCCTTGAACGCGTCAAGGATATCTGCATCAGATTCGTATCCGAATGCTCTGAGAATGACGGTAATCGGTATTTTTCGCTTCTTATCGATCTTCACATTGACGACTCACTTCTTCTCGATCTCGACTTCGAACCAGCTTCCTCGGTGTGGAATGATCTTCATGCCGAAGAGATTGACCGAACGAGCATCCTGTGTGAAGAACATACCCGTCGAACGGATGATCTGATTGACGATCACACGTTCGATTCCATTGACGATAAATGTGCCCATCTCTGTCATAAGAGGAATACCCCCGAGATAGACATCCTGTTCCTTGATCTCGCCAGACTGCTTGTTGAGCATCTCGAAGCGAACCTTCATCGGTGCTTCATAGTTGAGATTCTTGCGCTTGCAATCCGAGACTGAGTATTTCGGTTCTTCGAGTGAGAAGTTCTTGTAGTAGATAGAGATCTTCTCTCAGGAGAAGTCATCGATCGGAAATGCCTCACTGAAGGCCTGTCCGAGTCGACGCGTGAGAAAATCTCGATAGCTATCGAGCTGGACTTCGATGAGCCCTGGGAGTTCGAGGATGGTTCGATCATCCGTGAAGAAGTATCTTCCCTGATCATGATAAATAGCCCCAAGAGTCGATAACTCTGGAGCTCATGATACCGGTGAAGAAACTGCAGTTTCTTTTTTCTTCGCCATGATATTGTGTAGGAGTTAGATGTTAGATTGAAGGTGATTGAGCGAAAAACAATGAGATTTTTCGATGAGAACTTTGGGAAGCTCTCGTATCGAACATCTGGCATCTTCTCGTTCTATCACTTTTCTCGTAATATCTCTTGTTCGTCTCCACCATGACAAGGCGGAGAACTCCTAGAACAAAAGATTGACGGAAATATTGGGAAATTCTTCATGCCTGAATACGAAAAACTGCCCTCACCAATAGTATAACTCAGTCGAATATGGTGAGTGCGATGGTAGAAGTATAGAGAAAAGGAAGGAAAATCAAGTTTTTTTATGTCCTTGTATGTATCTTGGTCTGTTCTCATTGAAAATCGCAAGATAAAGCCTTGGATTCTCTTGTCGTATGACACACACATTTTAGATTTATTGTATGAGATTATAATTCCTGAAGTCCTTAATTTTACCAACAATTGCAAAGAACTCTCATAGAATTTTGAATTTTGAGAAAAAAAGTATATGTTATACATATGCTGATAATTCGCGGAATTTTCCTCATCCTTCTCTCGATATATTCTCTGAAATATTTCTCACTCGGAGTACTCGACTATGAATCGATGGACTTCCTCCACCAGATCAATCTTGGCTTCCATGAATGAGGGCACTTCATCATGATCCCATTCTGAGATTTTCTTCATATTCTCGGTGGAAGCCTCTTCCAGTGTCTCACGCCGATGATATTTGCTCTCTATTTCTACTTCAAGGAAAATGCACGATTCTCGACAGCCATGTGTCTCTGGTGGATGGGAGAGAACTTCACAGATGTCGCAATCTATATCGCAGATGCTCGTACTCGATCACTGCCTCTCATAGGTGATATGTGACCTGAGAGTCATGATTGGTACAACCTCCTCTCGATGATGGATATGCTCCAGTACGATGATGCGATAGCACTTATCTCACACTATACTGGCATGATGATCATGTTCTGAGCAATCATATGGGGAATCAAGATTATCGTGAAGGAACATATAGAGTGAATTACTCGAAGATCCATATAATCAGAAAATACAATAATTGCAAAATACTGTTGACAGTATATTATAGAGGGTATACTCAACTCAGAGAAAAACGGACAATTCGTCTCGTACTCGATACGCGATCCTCGTATACGAGAAATGGTCAACGCAATGCAAAAAATTTTCTGTAAAGATTACTCTGTGGGTGTACTCGCGATTGCTGCTAGTATTCGTTCCCTAGATTCTTGTATCATGAGCGCATGTGTTTCATTTAATTTTTTCAGTATCACTTCTTGTTCGGGCGTTATTACTGTAGGAAACGATCTTCCCGAAAGAGGATCTCGTCAATTCACTGGTTGTTCCATATGATAGAAAGTAATGGTAAATCTAAATTCAGGATATAGAACTCTCTCTCTCTGTCAAGACAATTGCAAAATTATATCCCTACCAAATATCGAACTCTCAAATACTTCTATTACTCATATCCTTACGTATGCTCACTCTCACTGTCAAAGAGCTCAATTCCCTCCTCGAAAAATCTCCAGAAAAAATCGACCTCATCGATGTGCGTGGAATGGGTGAATATGCTGAAGTCTGTATTCCTAGAGCTCGCAATATCCCTCTCCACATACTCCCGATACGGATGAACGAAGTCGACAAGACCAAGCAAATTATCTTTATCTGCCGAAGTGGGGGACGTTCTGGACAAGCCTGTTCACTTGCCGAGAAAGAAGGCATCAAGGTATATAATCTCTCATGAGGAATGAACGACTTCGAATCCGAATTCCCGACCAAGGTCGTCCACGGGGAGAAGAAAAAACTCTTTGGACTTTTTTAATCTATTCTTTTCTCAAATATAGGACAAGTATTATTTATTGTCACAGTCCTATCTATAGGGTTTCATGTGGGGATCATCCAAAAAATTTTTTTTACCATTTCTGGAACTTGATTCGTAATATCACCACATTTCCGTGATCAATATCCAATGTGTCCATTTGCTCTTCTATACTCTGTTAAATAAGATTTAGAACAGCTTCCGCAATTATTTGGAATTCAGTTTCCCATAAGCTTGATGATAAATAAATATCATCAATGATATATATTTTTACTATTTAATCAAATTTATTAATGATCACCATATATACCAAAGACTATTGCCCCTACTGCATCAAAGCAAAAAATCTCCTCTCATCAATTGGTGCCACTTATGAAGAGATCAATATCACCAATACTCCAGATCTCCTCATCGAGCTCGCGAAAAAATCTGGAATGCGCACCCTTCCCCAGATATTCGTCTGAGATATATGCCTCGGTGGATATGATGCTATCAATTCCCTTCACGAAAAGGGTGAACTCATCGAAAAGATCAAATAATCTGGGTACATAAAAAAAATGTGCATATAATACACTTTTTTTATGTATTTTTTTATTGCATTATTTGCTTTTTTTCATAGTGTAACCATACCATATGGTTATGTACTAATATCTTCTTATATTCTCAAAAATGCACGAACACAATAGGAAAGATATTCTTCTTTCATTGAAGAAAGCAAGAGGTACTCTCGATAAAGTGCTTCAGATGACTGAGTGAGACTCACAGTGTGCAGATATAGCTCACCAGATCAATGCGACGATGTGACTCTTGCGATCTGCCAATCGAGAACTCATGAGAGATCATCTGAACTCTTGCGGAATGGATGCTTTTAGTGGAATGGGAAAAGTATCCAAGGCAGACTTTATCGAAGAACTCATGCGAGCTTGGGATATGACGACTCGCAAATAATCTATCTTTTTCTTATTTTTATGAACCACTCTCACGATCATAATTCCCACTCGAAACACTCTCATTCCCATGGAGGGTCAGATATTTCGACAGCATTCTTCATCGCAATCATTATCAATATAGTTTTTGTCATAGTAGAAGTATTTTTTGGTATTCAAGTACATTCTCTGGCTCTCCTCTCGGACGCAGGACATAATACTATGGATGTCCTCAATCTTATACTTTCAGGTATAGCTCTCTGGCTCTCACGAAAGGCAAATACGAGTACCTATACCTATGGATACAAACGCGCTAGTGTATTCTCAGCACTCGTCAATTCCATTCTTCTTATCATCACTGCATTCTTTCTCATATTTGAGGCTTTTGACCGCATGATGAAACCAGTTGAAACCGTCGGAACTACGATGATGATCGTCGCAGGAATAGGAATACTCGTCAATGGTCTCTCTGGATGGCTCCTCATGAGAGGCGGAGAGGAAGATATTAATATCAAATCTGCCTATATGCACCTTCTCGGTGATGCTCTTGTCTCTCTTGGTGTAGTCATCGGAGGAGCTATCATATACTTCACAGGATACACTATAGTCGATCCTATAATATCTATCATCGTATCTATCGTCATGATATGAAGTGTCATCAGCATCCTGAAGAAAAGTATCCGCATGAACTTCGATGGTGTTCCTACTGAAATCAACATCGAAAAAATACAATCAGAGCTTCTAAAAATAGAGTGAATAATAAATATCCATCATATCCACATATGGTCTCTCTCGACGACTGAGAATGCTCTTACGGCTCATATAGTCGTCAAAGAATGATCTGATGAAAAGACTATAAAAGACAAAATCCGTCACGAGCTCGAACATGAGAATATCCATCATGTGACTCTTGAGACAGAGTATGCAAAATGCGAAAACAAAGACTGTGAATAATTCTGATAACTATAACTTTTCTCCCTATGGAACATACTCATTCTCACTCAGTTCACTCTCACGACTTCAATCCCACGAAAGCAACAGCCGAAAAAAATACACTTATAGTTCTCGTCATCACTGCTCTCACGATGATCATAGAAATCGTCGTCGGATGGATAGCGAACTCTATGGCACTCTTTGCTGATGGATGGCATATGGGAACACATGCTCTCGCACTCGGGATATCACTTCTCGCCTATGTATTTGCTCGTAAGCATGCAGAAGATACCAAGTTCGCACTAGGAACTTGGAAGATAGAGATACTCTGAGCCTATACGAGTGCTATTCTTCTTGGAATTATGGGACTTTTTGTTGCAGGATTCTCTATCGAGAGACTTGTCTCTCCGCTGATAATCAACTATGACCTCGCATTGATCATTGCCATAGTAGGACTCGTGATCAATATCGTCTGTGCTCTCATTCTCGGACATGATGGGAATCACTCACACGGTGGACACGGACACGATCATATCTGACACGACGAACACGAACATCATGATAATCAGCATGACCATACATGACACAAAGATCTCAATCTGGAGTCTGCATATCTCCACGTCATCGCTGATGCACTCACTTCTGTATTTGCTATAGTAGCGCTTCTCTGAGCAAAATATTATGGTTGGAATTGGCTTGATCCTGCTATGGGAATACTCGGGTCTATCCTCATCTTTCGTTGGACCTATTTTCTCATGCGAGATACCTCTACTATCCTCATAGATAGAACGACTGATGATATGATCATACAAGAGATCAAAGAAGTGATCGAATGAGATGGAAAAAGTGAGATCAAAGACCTCCATATCTGGAAAGTGGGACAAAATAAATTCGCTTGTATGCTCTGTATCGATGCGAAGAATCTCTGTACAACTCACGATTACCAACATAGACTTGTGATTGTACACGAGCTTGCTCATACGACGATAGAGGTAGAGAATCATAAATAGTATTTCCTTTACTTTCTTCTCATTCTCCATACCATACTTGTATATATTCCTTATGAAATCCATCTTCTCACTCATTCTTGCACTCCTCATAACTCTTCCCAACTGTGGGATGGTTTTTGCAGGCAACATGGATCAGATGATGCAAAATGGAGATACTATGGAGATACCTGAAATAGTGAGTCCAGATATGATGGATTCTCAGGATGAAACTCTGCAAAATCCCTATTATACCTGCTGTTCAGATGCGACTCACAATAGTATTCTCGAACGAGATACCAGTATCACGAATGCAACTAAAAATGTCATTCCTATAACATCTGTACATACTCTCATTTTTCGAGAAAAATTTATCCCAGAAAAGAAAGATAGCATCAGTGTTCTCCATCGCCCGAATGCTCCGCCAGATCCCTCGGAATATATATCACTCATAGGAAGTTCCGTCAAAAATCTCAATTAATTTTCCAATTTTCCAATTTTTCATGTGGACTCTTTTTCGAGTTCCCATTGCAAAAAGTGGATTTTTTGTACGACATATATACTCTCTAAAATTTCTCTATGAAACAATCTCAAACATACTCGCTCAAGGGCATGCACTGTGCATCATGCGCGAACATCATCGAACGAACGCTCCGAAAGATGGATGGAGTCGAAGAAGTGTCTGTAAACTATTGAAGTGAATCCGTCAAAGTCGCTTTCGATACATCGAAAGTCAATCCTGAAAGCCTCTCGAAGAAAATAGAACCTCTTGGATATTCATTTCTCTTGTGAAGTGAGATAACTTCTAGCGTATCATCTCAGTATTCTCCAAATTTTGGAGTTTCACAGTCATCATGAGACTATGCAAAGAAGGAAAAACTCAAGGAGCTCGAAGAGATCAGGTCCAAAGTATTTTCTGCAATGCCACTCGCAATCTTCTCTATCTTCGTCATGGGATGGGATATACTCTCTCAGTTCGGATACATTATCAAAATCCCGTATGTCTGGAATGAATTTTTCCATCACCTTCTCCCGATATTTGCCACCTATGTCCTCTTCGTCGTCGGAAAGCCCTACCTCCTCGGAGTTCTCAGATTTCTCAAATATGGAAAAGCGAATATGGATACGCTCATAGGGATAGGGACTTCTGTTGCCTTCATCTATAGCTTTATCGTCACCGCATTCGAGGAGACTCTCGCACCATATATCAATGTGGAACATAACTACTATGATGTCACGATCGTCGTCATCACCTTCATCGCTCTCGGGAAATACCTCGAATCCAGGTCGAAACTCAAAACCTGAGATGCGATCGAGAAACTCCTCTCACTCGGAGCCAAGACGGCACTCGTCATCAGAAATGGAAAAGAAGAAGAAATATCTATAGATCAGGTCGTACTCGGAGATCTCGTCATCGTCAAACCAGGAAGCAAAATCCCCGTCGATGGTGAGATCACTGAAGGATCATCGTATATCGATGAGTCTATGATTACAGGAGAACCGATTCCAGCAGAAAAAACGATTGGATCAAAAGTCGTGGCAGGAACGATGAATACGACAGGATCATTTACATTTCGTGCTACCAAAGTCTGATCTGAAACTCTCCTCGCAGGAATTATCAAAATGGTCGGAGAAGCTCAGGGAAGCAAAGCGCCTATTCAAGCTCTCGCAGATACAATATCTGCCGTATTTGTCCCTATTGTACTCATCCTTGCATTCTCGGCTCTCGCCATCTGGCTCATCGTCGGAAGTCGCTACCTCGGATTCTCACAGGCACTCTCACTCGGACTCACATCATTCGTGGGTATTCTCGTGATCGCCTGTCCTTGTGCTCTTGGGCTCGCCACTCCAACGGCTATCATCGTCGGAGTAGGAAAATGAGCAGGCGAAGGAATACTCATAAAAGATGCTTCTACTCTCGAAAAGCTCCATAGCGTGAATGTCGTCGTCATGGATAAGACAGGAACGATCACAAAGGGAAAACCCGAACTCGTACATATCATGAATCAGTCCACTCTGAGCAATGAGGAGATCATCTCACTCGTCGCATCACTCGAGAGTAAATCTGAACATCCTATCGCCCATGCTCTCGTCATGGCTTCGAGAGACTATGAGATCACGACACAGACGGTCGAAGGATTCGAGAGTATTAAGGGGAAATGACTCAAAGGAACAATCTCCTGAGTCGAGTACTTCGCAGGAAATATGAGATTCATGGATGATCTCCATCTCTCCTACGATATTGAGAGTATTACCTGAGAAACAAAGCAAGGAAAGACTCCAGTCATCCTCGCGACTCAGGAAAAAATCCTCTGAGTATTTCTCGTCGCGGATGCGGTGAAACCAGAGTCAGCGGATGCTATAAAAGCACTTCATAAACTCGGGATCAAGACCATCATGCTCACGGGAGATGACAAAAATACTGCGAGATATATCGCGGATCAAGTCGGTATAGATGAAGTGGTCGCCGAAGTCATGCCAGAAGATAAGCTCAATACCGTGAGACAGCTCCAAAAAGATGGGAAAATCGTCGCTATGACAGGAGATGGGGTCAATGATGCTCCTGCACTTGCAGGGGCAGATGTCGGTATCGCTATGGGAACAGGAACCGATGTCGCGATCGCATCAGCGGGGATCACGCTCCTCGGAGGTGATATATCGAAGCTCGTAAAAGCAATCCGTCTCTCTCGTATGACGATGGCAGGAATCAGGCAAAACCTCTTCTGGGCATTTTTCTATAATCTCATTGGAATTCCGCTTGCTGCTTGAGTATTTTATCCACTTTTTGGATGGACACTCTCTCCTGTATTTGCAGGACTTGCGATGGCATTCTCGAGTGTATCAGTCGTATCCAATTCTCTGAGGCTCAAGGCCAAAAAACTCTAATATTCTCACACTATAACCCTATGCAAAA
>JAYTYQ010000044.1:0-10849 GCA_043742285.1 Candidatus Altimarinota bacterium | reverse complement strand
CTTGTTCGAAGAGGGCGATATGTTGAGTCATAATCAAAAAGTGAAAAACTAAATATTGCGAATATCACGAGGGATTTTTCGGAATGTGATGCCTTCTTGCTTCATGACGGTATCAGGGAGATCACACCTATCCGCCCATATCGTATAGTATGGCTCTACATGTTCGACAGTCGCGAGGAAGTCTCGATCGAGGATCGTGAGTCGCGAGGACTCATAGTAGAAGTAGTGATCTCTATCCTCACTCCGAGTGAGCCAGTATGGATGATCTACAAGAGGAATATCGAGTATGTACGTACTCGTCTCACTATAGCAGATATATGCTCGTATATCCTCCGTACTTGCCTCAGATGAGAGGAGTCCATCAGGAGTCATGAGTGGGACACCGAGCGTGAGATACTCGAACTCCCCACCCGTTCCATTGCTCTGCCCCCCTGATAAGGGGGGATCAAGGGGGGTTTGCTTTCCATACCCATTGATCACTCGCTTCACACGCTCTGCCGTGATCGTCTCTGCATAATCCTCTGTCTCTATGAGGATGAATTTCCTCTTTGCCTCTTCAGGATTTCGAGCATTCAGATTCAGAACTGCATGAGCAGTCGTTCCAGATCATGCAAAAGAATCAAGGATAATATCTCAGGGATTTGAGGCAAGCTGAATAATTCTTTCTATAAGTTGTACAGGTTTTGGTGTATCAAATGGAACATTATCGTCAAATATATTTTTCAAAAGCTTGTTCGCATCTCTTGTAGTTCATACATCTGCACCAAACCATATAGTTTCAGGGGTTCTTCCTTCAAGAGTATCAAGATAAATCTTTCTTATTATTCGTTTCTCATCTTTGCTAAAAATAATTTCACCTGTTGAAATCTTTTCTTGCATTGTTTCTCTGCTCCATCTCCATCATTTTTCAGGTGAAGAGATTATTTTTCAAGACGGAGTATCAACATCATAAATAAGATTTTTTCGGTAGAGAGCATTTCTAACGTCTCAACTTCTCCATAATCATCGAGGATCATTGTCAGGATTGGAATATGCAACATTATGTTCATCTGTTCTTTCTAAATTCTTCAACTGAAAACTTGCAGATTTTGCATAAATAAATGTGTGATTATGATGAACTGAGAATTTGCCAGTATATCCTTTCGGTTGAATACTATGTTGCCATATTGCATCTGCTAAAAAGCTATTGCCCCCGAAGATTTCATCCATTATGAGTTTGAGATTGGCTTGCTCATTATCATCTATGGATACGAATATTGCCCCATCATCTGAGAGGAGTTTTTTCAATAACTGAAGTCTCGGATACATCATGCAGAGCCACTTATCATGACGAGTGAGGTCTTCTCACTCCTTGCCGACGACTTGGTTGAGCCACTTCTTCAGCTTGGGATCTGAGACATTGTCATTGTACACCCATCATTCGTTCCCTGTATTGTACGGAGGATCTATGTAGATACACTTCACCTTCCCTTCGTATTCTGGGAGGAGGGACTTGAGGGCATCGAGATTGTCTCCGTGGATGATCTTATTGCTCGAAGCCTCCTTTGCAAAGGAGGTACCGACGGAGGAGGCGGAGGATTTTGGTTCCTCGGTATCCATACCGAAAGTATACTGCTTTTGCAATATACGATAGGGGACTTCGAGATGATGATTGACGACTTTATCTTTTCAGATCCAGGTGAGAGTGGGCATAGAGTTTTGATATTAAAATGGAATGTCTTCAAGTCTTACTTCCTCCGTTTTCTTAATTTTTATTTTTTCACCAGTAGCTATATAGTGAAATACTTGAGCAAATTTTTCTGGAAGTTTTCAGAGTTCCACAACTCAGGACCATAAGTGTGCATTCAAAACTTTCTCACCAGAATGCTTATTGTAATCAGTATATCAGAATTTGATAATTTCATCTTCAATATTATCGTCCATTTCTATTCAGCAACCAGTATCAAGTGATCTTTTTAGATTTCAATACTTATCATTTACTTCTCCATCCTTTCCTTTGGTCGTATCAGTATCCCAAACTGCGAAATAGTTTATTCCAGATAGATAGCAAACTCATATAAAGTAAAGTACCCCTGTTTTCGATGAACATTCAATGATTGATACTCATAAGCTTTCTATATCAATTCCCATTCGTTCACAAAGATTGGTAAATATAATCTTTTCCGTAGGTCACTCGACGAGCAATACTCTATTAGCAAAAAATATTTCATTCCTCTCTGCATTAAAGTGTGTATATATTTTCATTTCCTCCTCAGTACTTACGGGATGATTTGTTTTTTCTATTTTTTCAGTTCCGTTATTTGACTTTCTTAGCATTATAATTTCATCTGGTTTTGCTGCATCAAGAAAATTTGGATTATGAGTAGTGTAGAAAATTTGAGTCTTTTCTGATAGTCCACGAAATGTTTTATACAGTCATCGTTGAGCATTCGGGTAAAGGAAAAGTTCAGGTTCTTCGATTCCAAATATTACTTGGTCTCCCATGAGTTGTGCATATGTCTGAAAGATTGATAGCAAAAGTAGGTTTTGCATTCCTGATCCAATCTCAAGTGCATTGAATTGTTGAGTGCCTCTCCAATCTTCTGTAACGTTTATTTGCAGTGTTTTATAAAACCAATTTATATCGTATATATCAAGTTCAGGACTGAAAGTATTTGCCAAACCAAGACTAAGTTTTTTACAATTTTCGATAAATCATGCTTTAAATTTTCCAAATGTTATTTGGTTTTCTTCAAAGTCATTTTCTAAAAAGTCTTTAGGTATACGCATTTTTTCTTTGAAATCTTCTTGTAACTTTCCTTCTCAAAATTTTCTATTTACTTCTCAGGTAATAATGTCAGTTCAATATTTATCACAATAATTTTGATAGATTCTATGCATCATTTTTCATAGCATTGTCCAACTTCATACCCTCATCTGATCAGCAAGATCTCTTTGGGAAGGTATATATATAAAACTGCATTTTTGTTTGAATGCATCATCGATATAGAACCCTGAAAACCTAGAACTTTGAGATCAAGAAATTCAATCATCATAGTTATTAGTCCATAAGCGAGACTCTGCTACGAATCAAGATCAAGAACAATCCATTCTAACAGAAGCACACTTAATTATTTTCTTTTTGGAATAATATTGAATTTCAATTGCTTCTGTGAAGTATAACTCAATTAACAATGGTTTCTCTGGATCATGGAATAACTCTTTTTTTACACTTCATTTTGTTGCCCATCATTCACCTAACACCAAATCTATTGCCTTCAAAACATTTGATTTTCATGAGCTATTTGGTCAAAGAATTGCACAAAGAGAAGTGGGATTTTCGATTTCTAGTTCCTCAATAGAACGAAAGTTTTTGATTTTTATCTTGGCGATTTTCATGTTTTCTAGGTGGTTAATTTTTAATATCTTCTACATAACTTTCCTTTTCTCGTTCAGAAAGTCGTTCCATCTCACCCATCTTGTGTTCGAGTATCTCATAATTTCGTGCTTTTGAGAGGAAATATGCTTGAGCAAATGATATTTCTGGTTTCGTAATATCCCCGTTGATAGCTATAAGATAGCAAGCGTAACGAGAAAGTGTGATATCATCCACATATTGCACTGCACCTTTTCATCATGTGATCGGTTTCCTGATGTCAGGAAAGTGATCCTCAATTGATCAGGATCAAGTTTCTATAGAGTCTTTCGCTCTTTTTATAGCATTTTGGAAGTTTTCCCATTTTGCATACCCGAGAACCTTTTGTAAATCTCTCGCGTACCAAAATTCCATACCATCTTTTTCTTGTCGTATGTGTTCGAATGTCTGAAAAAGTTGCAGTTGCTGAGTATCCATGATATTTTAGTGAATTGATAAGAGCTATTTTATTCATCTTCGAGCATTATAAATCCTTCCTTTCGAAGTACATGTATGATCCCTCTGAGAAGTACACTGTTTCAGAATCCTATGAGGTACTTCCGACTATTCTCAGAGCCTTCTGGGATGAGGAGTTTCTTCTCTCGGAGATCTCGGATATATCTGGATATATTGGTCTCATGGAGATCAGGAAAAAGAGTCTTCACATCCTTGGCTTCTATCACTGTCTTCTTTGCGACGAGATCGAGTATGAGTCTCTCCTTATCTGATATTTGTCTGTACTCGTGAGCATTCGCTATGGCAGGAAGGAGAATCTTATCTCGGAGAAATCCATAGTCGCGGAGTTTATCGAGCTTTTCTATCTCTTCAGAGAGTCCAGAGAGCACGTAGTTGCACCATGCCAAAATACCCTCGTCACTTCAGTTGTCAGCATCCGAGAGAGCTTCATAATATCTATCCCTGTCGTTACAGAATACAGCCGTAGGATTGATAAGCCTCTGTCATATATGGACATTGAAGCCATACTTCATCAGCATTGCATAGGTGAACATACGGACGGTACGACCATTTCCATTATCGAACGGATGCACCCATGCGAATCTATGGTGACTGATAGCTATTTTCAGGAGATCGTACTTTTCACTGTCATTTTTTTCTGTGAATTCGAATAGCTCATTCATGAGTACCGGCACTTGAGTGTAATCTGGCGGTGTATGTCCGGATCCTGTGATGATAACATTTCCTGATCGATAATCTCCAGGTGTACTACTTCACTCTTCCCGAAGTCCTACCACAACAAGCTTATGTATCTCACTGATAAACATCTTTCCGAGAGGATACGTCTCAATAGTGGCCTCAATAAATTCAAGAGCCTTTTCGATATTGGCAATCTCTTGTATATCTTCTGAGGGGTTTTCTTCGGGTGTTATCTTTGATTCTATGTAGGCTGCTATCGTTGTTCGATTTCCTTCGATTCGAGCTGATCCGATACTTTCCATTGTATGAAAAATATTCTTGAGCTGGAAGAAAATCTTCGGATGACTACTACCTGAAATATGCTTACTTCGAAGTTTTTCCAAATGGATAATCTGCTCGATAAGTGGAGAGTCAAAGTCTGGTTTTACGAGTCTGAGTGTATCATATGTGATTTGCGAAGACATAATGTCAATAATTAGCAGTTAGTATCGTTTTTCTTTTATCTGAAGCCGAAAGTGATACAATATATATTATTGATACTTAGCAAAATAGCAAATAAAGAATTAGCGTTCCAGAGAATTATAGACCTGTTTTTTTATGGTAAGGTTTTTGGTATTCTGTAGTGTCTATAGTCTCGAAAAAATAAAATATGCAAGCTCGTACACTTTTCGAACCAATGAACATATAGAGGATATGACACTGAGCAAGATACAAGATTTTCTCTCTGAATTTGACCAATACGTGAGAACTCGTTGGAGGGGACAATGATATATATTTTTGATTGATATATTTATTAGTCAACTATAATTTCCAGCTCACTTTGATTTCTATTATAAAGTTTCTATACTCACCATATATTTATATATACTCACTTCCATATTCTATGACAAACCATGCTATCGCTCCACTCATTATACTTGCGACTATATCGACACTGACGGCATGTACTATAAAAACAACTCCTCCTCTTGCACCGAATTCCGCGAAGACTCCGACTGCAACAGCAACAGCAGTGACTCTCCCTATATCTGAGTCGCATACTCCGCAGATGACTGGTGAGGTGATGGAGATACACTCAGGTACTATAGCGCCGATCACTATGACTCCTTCAGTGACCAAGACAAAAATAATGGCATATAAGTCTCCAGCCGGAGATGAAACCATAGAATTCATGGTGACACTTCAGGATGGAATTATCACTTCCGCTTCATCGAAGACGCTTGCTACCATTGGCGCCTCCAAATATAACCAAGACAATTTTGCCAAGGAAATCAGTACCAAGGCTGTCGGCATGGCGAAGAAAAACTTCAAACTCGATACTGTCGGTAGTGCATCGCTCACAACCGAAGCATTCAATGAATATATTCAGTCACTCTAGTTCATGCAGAGCTTCGATCTCGATATCATCGGGACACATCTCTCACTCCAGATCGACACTTCCTCATCCTATATAGATGAGGATTTTTCTCGATTATGTATGAAGTTGCAAAATTTTGAACAGCGATTTTCTCGCTTTATCGAAGGGAACTGGCTCTACTCACTCAACCAGACTCGCTCAGGAATACTCGATGCAGATGCGAAAAATATGCTTTCTTTTGCTCTTGAGCTCGCATGAGAAACGAGTGGGTATTTCGATCCGACAGTAGGGAAGAGGCTCACAGAACTGGGATATGGGAGAAAAATGGTGAATAATGAATGATGAATAGTGAATAGTAAAATACATTCCAATCCTGAATTCATAATTCACTGAGACTATCGCGATATAGAAATACAAGGTGATCAAGTACTTCTCCATGGAACTACCGAGCTCGAATTCGGAGGAGTAGGGAAGGGATACTTGATTGATATGATACGGGAAACTATAGAATCTTGGAATTTTGGAATCTTGGAAAGTGTGAATAAATGAGATGAGACAGCTACCATTTCTCGATACCTCATCAACTTCTGAGGAGATCTCTATGGAAAGTGAGTATGGAGTGTGGGACTCGAGAGTCCATTCGATCCTGAAGAGATCATCGGTGTGAGCTCACTCGAGGATCACTGTCTCGCATGTAGTGCTGGAACCAAGCGCAAATGGGGGGATCATCATCATCTCATCGATCCACATACCGGTGAGTCTGCACGTGATGTCGTGGCAACCTATATCGAGGGTTCATCTGGTATTGTGACTGATGGGTATGCGACGGCACTCTCGGTCATGCCATGGATTCTTGCTTGCTCGACTCTCGAGAGAATTCCCGATATCGAGTGAGTCCTCGTGAAGCATGATGGCATACTCTATCAGTCGAAGGGAAGTCGAGCAGAAGTATTCACATAAAAAATACCCCAAATGGGGTATTTTCCTTGCAACAGAGACTATTGTGGAGGGAGGAGGACACTATCGATGACGTGAGTCACACCGTTTGAAGAGATGACATCAGCCGTCTCGACCATAGCTGATCCATTGATCATGAGCTTTCCGTTTACTTTTGTAAATGTAAGCTTCTTCCCTTCGACAGTCGTGAGGACAAGTCCATCAGTGAGATCAGAAGATTTGTAGCTTCCTGATACTACATGATAGGTCAGGATATCGACGAGTTTTGCTTTATTTTCAGGCATGACAAGTGTCTCTACTGTTCCAGCAGGGAGTTTTGCGAATGCATCATTGTTCGGAGCAAATACTGTGAATGGTCCAGCACTCTTGAGGGTATCGACGAGTCCAGCGGCCTTGACAGCTGCGACGACGGTCGTGACATTTTTTGCGCGCACTGCATTATCGACGATATCTTGCGATCTCACCATGAGTTGACCACCGACCATGACGGCATCACTCTTGAGTGAGAGGAGAAAAAGTTTTATCTTCAGATTCTGCACTATTGTTCCACGATAGTTCTCTATACCAGCAAGCATAGCGAGCTTGGATCGATCTTTTTTCCAATTGTATCCGAAGTGCATAGCAACAGCAGAAACAGATCGATTACTCCACTTCATACTCATCGGATTCGTATTCATCATAGTATCTGACTTCATCATAGTATCTGACTTCATCATCATGGACGAATCCACCTTCATACTTCCATCCATACTCACGGAGGTATCAGAAGACATCGCGAATCACTGGACACCAGTAGCGAATACCATAGCCCCAACAACTGAGAGAGAAAGAAATGCTTTCATAAGAAAAAAGTGAAAATATAAACGTGCACCAGCACAATCATGAGTCTATTCGACGGAGATTAAGGATAGATTAAGATCCTCACATAATAACGATTATTCATTCCACAGGATAGCTACAAAGAAAGAAACTTCTATATATGACTATCGCAGAGAGATCATCGACTCATGATATAGAAATACTATTCTTCCCACAAGTGAATGGATCTTAATCCATTCTTAATCTCACATATATAGAGTAGTCTAGTTGAAGTATAACCCTCATTCTTATGAAAGTACTATGCATATTGCTCACATCCATCGTTCTTCTCTTGTCTACTCTCACTGTATCGGCAGGACCTATTGAGATACTCTCTCGAGATTCACTCACTCCACTCTCCTATGAAGTCACACAACATGGTGCGACAGAGACGCCTTTTGATAATCTCTATTGGGACAATCATGAGCTTTGAATATATGTCGATATTATTGATGGAACTCCACTCTTCTCATCTATCGACAAGTATGATTCAGGAACGTGATGGCCGACCTTCGCGAAACCAATCCGAAAAGCGAGCCTCCTCTCTCTCGAAGATAATTCTCTCTCAGAAGATCGTACAGAAGTGAGATCGAGAAGATCATGATCGCACCTGTGACATCTCTTCTCCGATGGTCCTACTGAGTACAATGGTGTACGTTACTGTATGAACTCGGCAGCATTGAGATTTGTTCCTCTTGCCGACATGCAGAAAAGGTGATATTCAGGGTACCTCAGGCTCTTCAGATAATACTTTCTATTTGTCACCGAGAATAAAATCCCTACAATTCTCCTATTCATCATTCTATGCGCATACTCATCATCGATGACAATCGAACGATCACCGAGAACATCTCACTCTATCTGAAAAACAAATGATATGATACAGCGGTCGCGTATAATGGTGAGATAGCTTTCGATATGATACGCAGAGAGAAATATGATTTCCTCATTGTCGATCGTATGATGCCAGAGATCGATGGACTTGCCCTTATCCGTATGCTCCAAGCACGTTCGATCCATATTCCATTCCTCTTCCTGACGGCTCTCTCGAAGCAGACTGATAAGATCGAATGACTCTCACTCGGTGCAGATGACTATCTGGTGAAACCCTTCGATCTCCAAGAGCTCGTCCTGCGTATAGAGAATATCGCACGAAGAAATGGCACATCTCAGACCATTTCGACGAAAAATATTTTGATTGATTCACTCGATATCGATATCGAGTCGAAATCAGTCAAAAAAGATGGAAAACGTATCGAACTCTCACCGAAAGAATATAGTCTTCTGGAGATCCTTCTGGAAAATCGTGGAAAGATCCTGAGTCGTGACTTCCTCTATGAAGAAGTCTGGTGAGACTATGAGGTATCAGATCAAGTCCTCGAGACGATCAATGTTCATATTGCTCATCTTCGAAAGAAGCTCACTCCAGACCTCATCCGTACCGTCAAGCTCTCAGGCTATATCATAGACACACCATAAACCTTACTCAATCCTTCTATGTCTTTCACGACTCGTACCAAGATCACAGCACTCTTCGCTTCGATCGTATCGATTCTCCTCATCCTTCTCAATGTTCTCCTCTTCGAGAGTTCGAATACCGAATGGCAATCGAAGAAAGCCGAGTATATGCACAAATCTATGGAGTCTCTCCTCTCTCTCGAAGAAGCAAAATCGATGTTCGCTGATCTCGAAGTGAGTGATGCGAGCGGGGCTGTCATATATCAACAAGGGATATTCACTCATGCGATGAAGCATACTGGGATTGCTTCATGGTTCTTCTCAGATCCCAATATCACGACCGCTGGAGGTCGTGCCTACTACTGGGGAATCATGTCGAAGAAAGATGGATATATGTACAAGACCGTCGATGATATCACTGATATCATATTCGCGCGAGATATGATCATAGAACGATCTCTCTGGCTCTCCTTCTTGGGACTTATTATTATCATCATCATCGGATATATCTTCTCGGGATATATCCTCCGTCCCATCCAGAATATGAATGAAGCAACCCGAAAGTTCTCCCTCTCAGAAAAATGAGAAACTCGTCATGTCGGTATCTATGGGAATATCAAGGATGAAGTTGTCATCCTTGCACGCTCACTCGAAGAGCTCTTTGCTCGTGTGAATAAGGAAGCCGAGCGCCTCGAACAATTCTCTGATGATATTGCTCATGAGATCAAAAATCGACTCTTCGAGATCATGAGCTCTCTCGATATCGCTATGACTGCATGAGAGCCAAGTATTGGCATCATGAAGGCAAAATCTATCCTGAAACAACTCTCATCTGTGGTCGATGCACTCCTCTTCTTCGCTCGGAGCGAAGTGAGAGATCCTATAGAGATAGATATAGCAAAGTTCCTCTCGGATTCTCTCGGTACAGAGGATACTCGTATCAGAGTTATCGAAGAGAGTCAGGCTCTCGTCCCTCTCTATCCAGAGCTCTTTCTCACGGCAATAGGCAATATCGTGGGGAATGCAGAGAAATTCACCCCGAAAGATGGTACCATCACACTCACGATACGAGAGGACTCTCTCATCATCAGTGATACGGGTATCGGTATTTCGAAGCGCGATCTTCCCCATATCTTCGATCGGCTCTACAAGGTCGATAAGGCTCGTACTGCAGGATCAGGTCATGGACTCGGACTCTCTATCTCGAAGAAGATCCTCGAAGAGCTCCATGGATTCACTCTCTCAGTCACCAGTGGAGAAGGGAAGGGGACAGAGTTTCGAGTGGGATGGTGAGATTAGAGATAGTCCCGAAAGTTCTCTATGAAATCTCGAATACTCAAGATATTGACTCCATGATAGGGATGCATACTGAGGAGATCTCGTTTATCTCAGGAGATGATGAGTCTCGACTTACTCGAGCGGGCAAGAGAGAGGAATTTGTCATCTTTCGGATCGCGACAGTCATTCATGACAGGACCATCATCGACTATCCTGACAGCCCCGAGATAGTCTCTAAGGAGCTCAGCACGGATCGCTCTCGGGGTATATCGATCGAATTTCTCACGCTTCATCACATCGATGAGCTCAGTCACGATATTCTGAGAGCATATCATATCGAAATAGGTATCTGCGATATCGATAGCCTCAGTCGCTGGTCCTTCAGGACTCAG
>JAYTYQ010000043.1:0-1160 GCA_043742285.1 Candidatus Altimarinota bacterium | reverse complement strand
TCGAACTGAAGAGCATTCAAGACCTCGGTCGTTGTATGAGCATCAGAGATCGTCTTCTTCCCGAGGAAATTCGCACAAAATCAATGTGAGAGAAGCATGACGGAGAGCGTATCATCGTAGACCATGGCAGAGGCATCGTCATTCGAAAATTGTGTATTTTTCGTGAATCAGATCGCTTCATAGAAGGCAGTTGTTTTTGGGAGGTTTGTGACGGGAAGATTGATATAGAGTTTTGCCATAGAGATTTTTTGAAAAATAGTGATAAAATTATCTCCACATACTGAGGATATATGCAGCAATGACGAGTCCGATGAGGCGCCCGATACTCGATATTGCTACTTTTGTGCACATCCATTTCTTCGCATCATTTCCCCAGATGACCGTCGAAGTCATCGTCGTCAGGACGAATGAGAGCCATATCATAAACGCTGTCTGTATGCCACTATATTGGGGTATTGCACGGATGATACAGGCGAGCCCGATCACCATGAGGAGTCCGGCGATGAATTCTATGAGCATACTCTTCCACATGCCCTTCATGGCCTTCTTCATCTCAGTATCATTGAACGTATCTGTACCATGATGGATACGCATCCAGAGCTTCCCGAATATCGGCCCATGCCATACGGCTCCGATACCGAACATGATAACTGTCGAGATGATGATCGCCATCCAGTTGAGTCCTTGCATAAGAAAAAAATAAAAAATTGGAACCTAATTTGGGAGGTGGAATTCCGGATTGTAGATGAGCCCGATGAGATTATCCCATGGATCCTTCAGTGTCGCCACCATGATCTCACCTCAGACATTCATCGGCTTCTCGACTTCGGTTGCTCCACATTCTCGAAAATAAGCATAGGTCGCTTCTATATCTTCGACTCACCAGAATACGGCAATATTTTCTCACTTTGGAGTCTCCTCAGGTTGAAGTCCGAGCTCATATCCACCGATATGGTATCCGACATAGAAGGGTTCATCGAAATACGGAGTTGTCTGAAAAGCTCTATTGTACCATGCTTTCGCTTCAGCGAGATTGCTCACTTTGTATATGGTTGTACGAAGTCAGAGGATAGGGGAAGTCATAACGAAAAGTAATGAATACTGAGAGTATACGAATTATGAGTGTTTTACAAGTAGTGAGAGAAATATTTCCTTTGCCC
>JAYTYQ010000042.1:0-1659 GCA_043742285.1 Candidatus Altimarinota bacterium | reverse complement strand
TACCCAATCACCTCTCTCGGCTTCGAACCATCAGCAGGACCGACGATCCCCATAGTTTCGAGCATATCGACGACGCGGGCAGCTCGTCCATATCCGAGCTTCAGGTGACGTTGTAGCATACTGGTACTACATTTCCCATTGGATCTCACGAGCTCGATCGCTTCATCGATGATCTTTTGATCTTCTTCGAATCCACTATTTCACCTCGTGTCCCCTCACACACTTCCCTCCCAATTCCCACGATCTCCCTCGATGATCGAGTGATCATAGATCTCTTCGAGCATAGCAGGATCGATCGTTCGCTTGATATGATTGACGACGCGCTCGACCTCATCGGTCTCGACCAGAACTCATTGGAGTCGATTGGTTGCCATAGCACCTGTCGGGAAGTAGAGCATGTCACCACGACCGAGGAGATCCTCCGCACCGATCTGATCGAGGATTGTACGGGAGTCGACATTGGATGCTACTGTGAAGGCTACACGAGAAGGGACATTCGCCTTGATGAGACCTGTGATGACATCGACCGATGGACGCTGGGTCGCGAGGATGAGATGGAGTCCAACCGCTCGAGCCTTCTGTGCGATGCGAGTGATGGCAGCTTCGACTTCTTTCTTGTTCCCACTCATCATGAGATCCGCGAGCTCATCGATGATGATCACGATGACCGGCATACGATCCTTGAGTCAGACTTTCGCATTGTATTCTTCGAGATTGCGGACACTGAGTGGCTTCATGGTACTATATCGGCGTTCCATCTCAGCGACTCACCACTTGAGTGCATTGAGCGCCTTATCTGGCGCATTGATGACGGGGATGAGGAGGTGAGGGATGCCATCATAGATTCCGAGTTCGACTTGCTTCGGATCTACCATGATCATGCGGAGTTCGGATGGAGTATTCTTGTAGAGGAGCGAGAGAATGAATCCATTCATTCCCACAGATTTCCCAGATCCTGTCTGTCCTGCGATGAGAAGGTGTGGCATCTTCGCGAGATCTCCGACGATGAAGTCCCCATTGATGTCCTTCCCTATGGCGAGTGCAAGCTTCGACTTGTGATGAGTGAAGCTATCATCTTCAAGGACTTCTCGTATACCGACGACATCGCGTTTCTCATTCGGGACTTCGATCCCAACGAGCCCGAGTCCAGGGATGGGGGCTTGGATACGGATGGACTTTGCCTTGAGTGCGAGTGTGAGATCTTTCTTGAGGGATTCGATCTTCGAGAGCCTCACTCATTCACTTGGTCTGAGTCGATATTGGATCACGGTCGGTCAGACACACTCTTCTTCCATCTCGACGTCGATACCGAACTGCAGAAATGTCTTCTGGATCAAGAGTGATTTCTCCTCGATCTCATCGGGAGAGACGGTATTTTTGTGCTCGATCTTGTTCAGGAGTTTCACATTTGGATAATCCCATGTACCGAAATCCACAGTTTTGGTGGGAACTTTTGATTCGATCACTTTCCCGTCGATGGTTTCGAGGGGGACTTTTTTGGTGAGTCCCGAGAAAGCGTTCACAAGGATTGATTTTCATGAGAGCAGTTGAGCAGTTTTTTCTTCTTTTCGTTCTTTGGATTTGTGCAATTCAGCAATCTTGCGTTCGAGCTCTTCCGCCTTTTTCTTGTAGGGATTATCTCATTTTTTCTTCGGTTCA
>JAYTYQ010000041.1:0-7701 GCA_043742285.1 Candidatus Altimarinota bacterium | reverse complement strand
CCTATCGAATACACCGAATGGATAAGCAGCACCTATACCGATCAGGAGCATTCCAAAAAGAATAATGGCAAGCACTGTTCCATTTCATCCGAGGTATCGTTGAGCCCAATCGAAATCACCCGTGAGGTTGTAGATATGGTAGCGGTAGCGAAGGATTCCTACTCCGAAGGCTACAAGCATGAGTCATGTGAGGAATTGCATACGGAAGTCTCTAAGAGATAATTGAAAGCACTCTAGCCGAAATCCTCAAAAAAGAAAATAAAAAACTTGAAAAAAAGAATATTTTCTCTAATATCCTAGCGCTCTCTCATACTGGAGTGTCGCCAAGTGGTAAGGCAGGGGACTCTGAATCCCCCATTCGTAGGTTCGAATCCTACCATTCCAGCCATATACAATCAAGCTCGAGAGACCTAGATGCTTGCGGAAGACATAACATGTAAAAAGATTGTAAAGTAGAAGAGACTCTTTCAATAGGTAAAATGTGTTGGTCTTATTCCCTTGATTTCCGCATCTGTTTCAGCTAAACTAATGATGAGATAGATTTGTTTCTATCTCATCATTTTTTAACCCTTATTTTCCTATGCTTTCTGAGAAAACAATGTCCAAAATATTCAAAGAATAGACTCCAAAAATATGGAAACTCTCAATGAAAAGAAAGATATAGATATCTTTCTTTTTTGTTATTTCCTGAGATTCGCCAAACTATCATCAGCTTTTCCTGAGGATAGTACTATTTCTTGATATCCGTCAACACTACCAATTCGCCCGAATGCCTGAGGAGCTTGGCGGGACAGTCTGAATGAAACATTTTTTTATCGAGAAAATTCTCGAGAGATCGTTCCTTCCCTCACATGAAGGCAATAAATGTGTATTCCATATCTCGGATCATCGCGGGTGATATCGTGATACGATGCGCTGGGGATTTCGGTGAATCGAGGATCTCAAGGTAAGAATCTGACTCAGAACATAGAAGTGGATGGGAAGGGAAGAGGGATGCGATATGTCCATCTGATCCGACTCCGAAGAGTCCGATATCAATACGCGGAACTCGGCTCGAGTAGTCTACTTGTGGATGTGTACCACTGGTATCGACACTGAGGATTTGCTGTTCTTGAAGGCAACCATTCTCAAGGAGTCCTGTCAGGAATTTCACTCGCAGTTGTCATTCATTGGAATCTCGATGACCTCGTGGGACGATCCGTTCATCGAGAAATGCAAATCGTATTTTCTCTCTCAATATTGCGTCGAGAAGGGGGAAATTCAGTGCGAGAACTTCGTAGAAAATATCGAAAGACCTCCCTCCTGAGAGTCCGATGAAGACGCTCTTCTGATGAGAGCAACTCTCGAGTGCGATGAGGAACTCTTGCCAGAAGGAGATTTGGAGTGACTGATGCAATGTAGATCGGATGGTATGCATGAATAATAATCGTTAATTGTAAAAGTCATGCTATAATCCTATTCCTCTATCTCTGATTTTTTATCTTGTATCCCCCCCCCCTCATACCACTTCCTTCCTTCAGACTCTAGCAGCATATCCATTGCTTCTGGACCACGAGAAAGTGGCTCATATGGGAAGATGATCGGACAATCATCCTTACAGTGGATCAGCGCATCGATGAGTTCCCACGTCGCCTCGAGCATATCCCAAGAGATGAAGAGAGTATGATCTCAGGCGATGACATCTTCGAGGAGCTTCTGGTAGGCATTCTTCGAAGAAGGGATTTTCTCCGTCGATGAGATAGTCCGCCTCAGAGTATGCTCTCAAAGTGGAGCACGTGTGAAGAAGTGGATCTCGATCGTCTCATCACTTTGGATATTGATGATGATACGATTGGGAGTATCAGCATTATGGAATCCAAAATCCTGATTTTTCTGGAACTCGATAACGATAGAAGTTTCCTTTTTGTGGAGATATTTTCCCGTTCGCAGATAGAAGGGGATTTCTGCGAACTGAGGAGCGTTTGACTCGAGTCTCAGAGCTACAAATGTCTCCATACGAGAATCTGAAGCGACATCCTTCTCTTTTTGATATCCGATATATTGCCCGAACACTACATCCTCATGAATATTTTTGATTGTGAGAGATTTGAGAATCTCGGTTTTTGCTTGGCGAATACTCTCAGCCGAGAGATCAACTGGTCGTCGCATGAGTACGAGTGCGAGCATCTGGAAGAGATGATTCTGTACCATATCTCGGAGAGCTCAAGCCGTCTCGTAGTACATTCCACGATTTCCTATAGTGAGCGATTCGTTCGCAGTGATCTGGATATTATCAATATAGTTATGATTCCAAATCGGTTCGAAAAAAATATTAGCAAAGCGAAGTGCGAGGATATTTTGTATTCATCATTTTGCCACATAGTGATCGATGCGATAGATCTGTTCTTCCTGAAAGAGTAGGGTAAGGGATTCATGGAGCGCTCGAGCGCTCTCCAAATCAGCACCGAATGGCTTCTCAAGAACGATACGCGTATGGGGGAATCTCTGTAGTATACGAGTATATCCTTGGAGAAAATCACTAAAAAGTGTGCTCGCAATCGAAAGATAGATGACTATCTGAGAATCTTCATAGCTCAACGACTCCATCTGTTCCTCGAGTGCATGATAGGAATCAAGCTGATCGATATCAACTTTCTGATAACAGAGTCTCGAAAAAAAATCAGAAGATGCACGCTGTTCTGGAAAATATTGCAAACTCTCTATTCTCAGAAAATCATGGAATTCTGCATCAGAGAATGTTCGTCGTCCGGTCGCGATGATATCAATATTTTCTATTTCTGAAATCGTAGAAAGAGCAGGGAAGAGATATCGCTTCGCGAGATCACCGGTAGCTCAGAAGAGGATGAAGAGTGTATGGGGCATAATTTTAGATAATTATTCTTTGGTGTATTTTGAATTGAGCCCCCTGCTCGCAAGCTCACTTTCCCTCTTATCATGGTGACTTCTCGATCATTGCGCTCAAATGAAGTCATTAGAGATTATCTGAAGGAGTTCTCTATTACACTTTCTCTCATTTCCTCAGAATCTCGAGAATTTTGTCGAGTTTCTCGATCTCGATCGTATTGAGTTTTTTTTGGAGTTCTTCGATCTCTATTTTTGCCTCGATATTGGTTCTATAGTCAGCATCTGCATTGGCACGGTCGCGTTCACTCTGTCGGTTCTGACTCATCATGATGATCGGTGCGGCATACGCAGCCTGTGTCGAGAAGAGGAGATTAAGAAGGATGAATGGATAATCATCCCAATGATTCATCCATCAGACAATATTGAGGATCATCCAGATAGCAACGAGCACCGTCTGAATAATAATAAATCCCCACGACCCCATGCCTCAGGCAACCGTGTCAGCAAGCTTCTGGCTGAAGCTCAATCTTTCAACATGTTCATCGTGCCAGGTTTTTTTGGATCTCATAGACAATAGAAAGGAATAAACAACGTGTATTATAGGAAATAATCGAAAGAAATCAATCTGAAGACGGGGATCAACTGTGAATGTAAAAGATTTTGACAAATCATGCTATATCCATATATTTCTTATTTTATTGATACTTGGTCTCAATTATGAATATCTCTCATGCTCTAAAAAATCATGGAAAAAACATCACGCAAGAGCGTCTTGATATTTTTGATGGCATAAAAAATCTGCATCTCTTTCAGGCTATTGATGTGCGGGAAATGTTTCCATTGATCGGTAGAGCGAGCATCTTTCGTACACTTTCACTCTTTGTCGGAATTGGTATCCTTCGGAAACTCAGTCTCGAAGATCGTTGAGATTTTTATGAACTCATTGATCAGAGGCATCATGAACATTTTGAATGTCAAAAGTGTCAAAAAATTCTCCATTTTCATGCTGGAATTCTCTGTAAAACACTCGAATATCTGGCGAAAAAGCAGTGATATCTTCTCCAGAATCATCAGATCCTCCTTTCATGAATTTGTCCAGGCTGTCATCACTCATAAATTATGAAAACACTCATACCTGTCACTGTCCTATCAGGATTTCTCGGAAGTGAAAAGACGACTCTTCTCAAGCATATTATCCGAAATACAACAACAGGACTGGAGCAAATGCTCAAGCTCCGATGATCACTCTCTCAAGAGAACATATACCAATCAGTCTCCTTCTTGATACGGGACGTATTTCGCTTGAAGATACTGTACTGATGTTCATCTGAGAAAATCTCAATCCATTTCTCCTGAATATTGAGCTGATGAAGTGTCGATCAAAAGTATAATTATTTTAATAACCATTTCTTTTTATGTCCTACATAGTAATCCTTGTAGCTTTCGGTGCTTTTGTCTCTACTTTTCTCGGGGGTCTCTTCGCGATAAAATTCAAAGAGAAACTTCATCTCATTATGGGTTTTACTGCGTGAGTACTTCTTGGTGTCGTATTTTTTGATATTTTTCCTGAAATTATCGAACAAATTCAAGAAACTTGAATACCCTCCGTCTCTGTTATGATTGCTTTGGTTTTAGGATTTCTTCTCTTTCATATTCTAGAAAAAACAATCCTTATTCACCATAATCATGAGTCAGATTATGCCATTCATCGTCATCCAAATGTTGGAATTATGTCCGCTATCGCGCTCATCGGACATAGTTTTATGGATTGAGTTGGTATTGGTCTTGGATTCCAAGTGAGTCCCTCGATAGGAATCATGGTGGCAATAGCTGTTATTGCCCATGACTTCACTGATGGCATGAATACAGTGACACTCATGCTCATCAATCAAAATACTCCAAAGAAGTCCAAATTATTTCTTCTATTCGATGCTCTCGCGCCAGTAATTGGAGTTCTCTCTACGCTATTCTTCGTATTTCCTTCTTATTTTCTTGTCCTCTATCTTGGATTCTTTGCTGGATTTCTTCTCTATATTGGAGCGAGTGATATCCTTCCAGAAGCCCATAGTGAGAAGAGCTCAATGACGGTTATTGGACTCACACTTACTGGAACACTATTGATATTCGTAGTGACACGGTTCGTATAGAGAATCATAATTCTCGTGCAAAAAGTGGAATAATTTGGTAAATATTCTTTTTTCTATAGGATAATATGCGTATCTTAGCAAACATTCTCCCTATCAAAATCCTCTATTTCACTGATACATTCTACCCGACAATGAATGGAATTGTCACGAGTATTGAGACCTTCTCACGCGAACTGGTCGAGCGTGGGCATGAGATCTGTATCATCGTTCCGAAGAATGCCTGAGTAAAGCAATTCTCTTGTCCATGAGTCGAGATCCTCGCGATCAGTGGACTCCCAGCGCTCTTCTATCCTGAGTTCAAGCTTACCTTTGCCTTCACACCACGGATACTCAGAAAGGTACTCACATTCAAGCCAGATATTATCCACTTCCATACGCAGTTCGTCCTCGGGTGGCAGGCGATTCTTTTTGGAAAATTTCTCCAGATACCCCGTATTGGAACATTCCATACCTATATCACCGATGAATGATATCTCGAAGTCCTCGGGCTCCCGAACTATCAGATTTTCTGAAAAATCAGTTGGAAATACAATAATTTTTTCTACAAAAATATCGAGCATGTGATCGCCCCGAGTCGCAATGCACACCGAGAATTGATTGCTCACGGTATCGACAGAGATAGGATCACTATAGTACCGAATCCAATCAATCTCGACCATACACAAGGGCAACATACTCCTACAAAAAATATATTTCTCGATGGATTGAAGTCGATCCATACGCTCCTCTACGTGTGACGGATATCACGTGAAAAAAGTCTCACCGTCTCACTCGATGCACTCGTACTCGTGAAAGAGATTTTCCCAGATGTATGTCTCATCATCGTCGGGGATGGTCCTGAACGCGAAGAAATAGAGAAATATATTACCCGAAAAAATCTTTCCGACAATGTGCTCTTTCTCGGAAGTATCTCGCATGATCGACTCATGTATTCCGATATTTTCTCGAGATCATCACTCTTCATCACGGCATCGACCAGTGAGACCCAAGGAATCACTCTCCTCGAAGCGATGAGTTTCTCTCTTCCGATTGTCGGCGTAGACGCCAAGTGAGTCGGGGAGATCATCGAGAACAATGGATTCAAGACAGAGCCACACAATGCTTATGCGCTTGCCGAGAGCTGTATAGAGATCCTCTCAGATCCCCATCTTCGAGCAACACTCGGCAATCGAAGCCGGAAGATCGTAGAGAAATATGACGTCCATATTCTGACTCCACTCCTCGAAAAGCTCTATCGCAAGGTCGTGGTACAAAAAACTCGGGAAAAGAAACTCAAATCACCCAAATAATCTATGGATCTCCATCAATATCTCAATCCTGATATGATCGCGAAGCTCCAAACTGGAGGCTACGTTCTCATGCTGATTTTGATGATTATCGAGTGACCTGTAGTCACATTCATTGCTGGATTCCTCGCATCACTCTGAGTATTCGATATTTGGGTGGTCCTCGGTCTTGGATGGGCTGGAGATATTCTCTGAGATATGATATTCTTCACGATTGGATGGTTCGGATCGAGTCTTTTTAGCAAAAAGACTGCCGTGAAGACGAATGAACAATCAGGGCTTCTCGAGAAGCTTGCTCATCTTATCCGGTACAAGCTCTTTCTCTCGATCCTTGTCATCAAGTTCACGCCCTATGCACCACCGATCGGACTGACCTATATCGGCAAGCTCCATACTGATATCAAGAAATATCTCCTCTATTCGACCATCCTCTCGATTCCCATACCATTCGTGACTGGAGGCGTCGGATTCCATCTCGGATATATCAATGCCATTCTCGCGAAGTATTCTGGATGAGAGCTCTTCATGTTTCTTGGATTCTCGATCATCAGTATTATTGTTCTGATTACTGTCATCTTCTTCATCAATTCCCAATCGAAGAAGATTCTCGATAAAACCCGTTAGTCCTGATGCCATCGAGAGAAATAATAGAGTTGCTTGAGAATACTCAGAACTGATATGGACCGCAGAATCTCAATGATCATCTGCATATCAGCGAGGGTCCCCCGGATGAGTCCGATCTTCTCTGATTTGCGTGGCGTGATCACTCCTGGAAAGAATACATTTTTCACACGATATCCTTTCTGACGTATGAGTTCATTCATCTTCACCTCGAGTCCGAATCCTGGACCAGTCGTGAGATAGACCTCATTCTCTTGGAGGAGATTTTTCGGTATGACTCTCTCACCTGAGACGAAGTCGGTATGTAGCCACTGATATATCATGAGACTATTCTCACGCCGTGAGAGTGATACTTCTGATTCTCCTTGCTGGATCGGCTCTATCAGGCTCGTGATATGTGCTGAGTTGAGTCCGATGAGATCAGCGTCGATCATCACAATATAATCTCATATAGATCTCTCCATACCTGCGAATATTGCTTTCGATTTCCCTCCATTTTTCTCGAGTTGGATCTTCTGTAGCTTGGGATGATCGAAGGAGTCGATCGCACTCTGAGTATCATCTGTCGATCCATCATTGATCACGATCACTTCATCCAGAAGGGAACACTCGAGTACTGTTGCGAGAACATCTCTGATTCTCGGTCACTCATTGTAGGCAGGGATGATACAGGAGAAATTCATATGGATTTGATTGACAATTTCTATTCTTCTTCCATCAGCCGTATCGTTGTCACCATATTGCGTGCGGTGAATTCGAGAGGATTGATATTCGAATTCTTCGTATTGGCTTTCCCTTGTGCT
>JAYTYQ010000040.1:0-1758 GCA_043742285.1 Candidatus Altimarinota bacterium | reverse complement strand
TTTTGACTTTTCCCGAGAAAGCAATAGAATTCCTCTCGTTCGTCATCGCGAGCGAAGTGTGACGATCTGGTAAAAAATATTTTTCTTTTCTGGATTCTTCCTTCGTCAGAATGACGAAACTTTTAACTATTAACTATTAACTATTCTATGAGCATCACTCATGATATGATCGAAAAGATCACTCCCCTCTCCGATCGAGTCCTCCTCCGCCCCGTCGAGCAGGACAAGATCACCGCATCAGGCATCATCCTCCCTGATAGCGCGAATAAGGAGCGCCCGACTCTCTACGAAGTCCTCTCGGTATGACCAGGTCGCATCGATAAGCATGGTATAGAGATCAAAACCGACCTCAAAAAGTGAGACCGAGTCATCAGCGGACAGTACTCTGGCGACGATGTGAAAGTCGGAGATACGACGTATAAAATTGTAGCTTTTGAGTATATTTTGGCGAAAGTAGGATAAATTGCCTTGATTTTTACTAAGTATTGCTATAATATGTACCAAGTATTTCGATTCAGTGAAGAAAAAGATCTCTTTCTCAGAGAATGTCGATGATTCTCATTCGAGGATATCATCGCATCGATCGAAAATGGAAATGTCGTCAGTATCCGTCCTCATCACAATCTCAATAAATACCCTCATCAGATCATCCTCTCGGTCAAGATGCACGATGGAGTATACGAAATCCCTGCCGTCCAAGAAGACGAGAATACTCTTTTTCTCAAAACAGCATATCACAGCCGTGTAGCGACAAAAAAGTTTACCCTATAACCTTTCTCAATTATGGCAGTATTCCCTCCTATGGAAGAAGTCCTGAGGGATCGTGTCAAATACGGATTCCTCGCGACCGATGATGACGATGATGTCCAGAGTATCGTCGAGTCTGAAGAATACCATGAGATCCATGGACTGACTCCTCCAGACCCAGAAAGACTTTCTGCTTTACAAGAAGCTGCCAAGAACTATCGACTCGCTCGTGTTCCAGTGACATTCAAGTCCCAACGAAGCATCCTCCTCAAATTCAAGACTCGTGCCGAAAAAGAAGGCATCCCCTATCAGACACTCCTCAATTCTGTGATGAAAAAATACGCCGAATGATGACTCGTAGAAAAAGAAGACATGTATACGGTGAAGTAGTCGTCGCATTCGAGTATATTTTGGCGAAGGTAGATTAAGATATAGCAGAATAGACTAATTTTTACTTAATATCTTGAATAACAGATCTTATATCTCAAATGATCCTTTGATCTAGTCCGCTTGAATTTTGAACGATTTTCTCCATTACTGTTAACAGTTCTCATTGTTTATTGACTGGTACAAAACGAAAATAAAATTCATACAGTCTATCGCTTAGTCTAGTCTCATCTCTACGAAAAGGATGCATTCAAGGTAAAAAAAATAGTCTTTCGAAACGTGTGCCAATAGACTGATAGTATAGTTGAAATTCTCTTAAAATAATCGCGAAGATTTCAATTGCAGTAAGGTTTAGATACTCACTTTGGTTAAAGTTTCCTTGCTCCAATAGATAAACAATACTTTGTTTAAGCTTAATCTGAAGTGGCTCTACATTACCCTCAGTTGATATTTCCTCAAAGTACACACTAGTTCTTCCATATAAATATAGTTAGTACTAATAAGCTATAATTTAACCATAAAATCACCTATGTCAAAACAAATTCACTTCGGAGACGAAGCTCGTCTCAAAATGTTCGCAGGAATGGAGAAGGTCGCGAAGACGGTCACCTGTACTATGTGACC